>NZ_JARAVO010000509.1:0-695 GCF_033792805.1 Streptomyces sp. PA03-1a | reverse complement strand
CAGGAGCGGTGGGTTTTGCTGTTGTTTTGGTTGTCCGGCGGGGGGGGGAGGGCGGCGGCCAGCCCGTCCAGGAGGGTGGGGGAGTGCCAGCCGGGGAGGTGGCTGGCGTAGCGCAGCCGGCCGGTGCTGGGGTCGAAGGCGCCGGGGGTGCCGACGACGATCCGGTGCAGGTCGGTGCGGTGCAGCCCGGCCGCCTTCACCGCGCCGTCGACGGCCTGGACGACCTGCTCGACGGCGCCGCCCTGGGCGCGCCGGCCGCGGCCGGGGGCGGCGAGCTCGAACACGCCGGTCACCCGGCCGGTGATGTCGGCGACGGCGGCACGGATGCGCTCGGTCGTCACGTCGAGGCCGGCGACGTGCGCGGCCGCGGGGTTGACCGCGTACAGCTGGGCGTTGGGCCCCGGGCGCCCGGCCGTCGTGCCGGTTGCGAGGACCAGCCCGGCCGCTTCGAGACGGGCGAGCAGCTGGGAGGCGGTGGGCTTCGACAGGCCGGTGAGCTTGCCGATCCGGGTACGGGAGAGCGGGCCGTGTTCGATGAGCAGGTCGAGCGCGGCGCGGTCGTTCATCGCCCGCAGTACGCGCGGTGTGCCGGGGGTACCAGGTGTGCCTGGGCTTCCGGGGGTACCGGCCACGGTCTCGTCCTCCCTCGTCGTGACGGCTCGCGCCGCAGGCTACGGCACGGGGCTGATGGGCTG
>NZ_JARAVO010000508.1:0-706 GCF_033792805.1 Streptomyces sp. PA03-1a | reverse complement strand
GGCGGCTGCTGCGGCCCCGCGTCCGGCCCGAGGAACAGCAGCCGGTGGAACCGCAGCCGGTGGAGGCGCCCGCGCCGGTGGCCACCGAGGTGACGCCCGCGCCCGCGGAGCCGGACGCGGGGCCGCAGCAGCCGCCCGTGCCGCAGCCCCGGCAAGCACCCCAGGGGGAGACCGCGGCCGCTCCCGAGCAGCAGCCGCAGCCGCCCGCTCCGGCGCCGCAGTCCCAAGTGCCGCCGCTGCCGCCGGAGTACCAGCCGGCCACCCCGCAGGAGGCACCGCAGCAGCCTGCCCCGGTGCAGCCCCCGCCGCAGCAGGGGTACGGCTACCCGCAGCCGCCGCATCAGGGTGCGCCGTGGGGCGACCCCAACTCGCCCGCGCCGCAGCAGCCTTACGGCTACCCCCAGCCCGCCCCGCCGCCGCACGGTTACGGGTACCCGCAGCCGAACCAGGGCGCGCCCTGGGGTGACCCCCACGCGCAGCAGCCGCCGTACCCGCAGCAGGGGTACGGATATCCGCAGCCGGGGCCCGGGCCGTACGCCCAGACGCCCCCGCAGCAGCCCCCGGCTCCCGCGCCGGGGCCGCTCCCGCAGCAGGGGCAGCAGCCGATGCCGCCGTACGCCGACGGAGCCAACCCGCCGGCACCGCCGCACGGTTACGGCTATCCGCAGCCGGGGCCCGGCCCGCACGACCAGCCCCAGCCCCAACC
>NZ_JARAVO010000507.1:0-709 GCF_033792805.1 Streptomyces sp. PA03-1a | reverse complement strand
CCGGAACCGAATTCCACCCTTTTTGGATTGCATTTCCCGGGGCATTTTCAATACGTCCCGAGTGGGCGACATGCCGAATGCAGATCACCCTGGAGGGTGTTTCCCCGGCCTCTCCCGAGGGATACCCGAGCATCAACTCCCGAAGCTCAGGAGCGGTTTTTCCCCGGAAGCGAGGGCAGGCCGAAGGGTCGCCCGTTCGGCCGCGCGTCACCGATCGGCGGAATGAATGCGGCACAAGTCCCGAGTAACGTCTGGCGGGCCATCCGGCAATTCACCGAGTTTGAGGAGAAATGCGGTGAGAAAATTCGTTCGCGCTGCCGCAACGGCGGCACTGGCCACGGTCGCCCTGGCGGTCCCCATGACGGCGACGGCCTCCGCAACCCCGTCCCACTCCGCGTCCGGCCACTACCGGAACGCCGGGCACGGCAACTGGGGCGGGGACTACGGCCGCTGCGGGCCACGCCAGTGGGGGTACGGCAGGTGGGACGATCGCTGGGACCGCGGCCGGGGCCACGGCCGCGGTCGCGGCCACGGTCGCGGCTTCGCCCACCAGCGGTACGACCGCTTCGGGTTCGGCCGGTACTGGCAGGACCGCGACTGCGACTGCCGCTACCGCTACTGAACCCGCCGGCCATGACGTGGGCCCCCGGGAAGGGGACTTTCCCGGGGGCCCACCCCTGTGCGCATTCCGTTCCGCCCGCCCCGCCGC
>NZ_JARAVO010000506.1:0-716 GCF_033792805.1 Streptomyces sp. PA03-1a | reverse complement strand
ACGGCCCTGCCTCTGCTCGCCGTGCTCGTTGCCCTGACGGTCACCTCCTTCGGCGGGTCCGTCCTCGCGGGCGTGGAGTCGGGACGCGACCGGGCGGCCGTCACCGCGGTCGGCGCGGACGCCCGCGTGCAGACCTTCGGCGCCCTGCCGCAGGGACTCGACGCCCAGGTCCGGAACATCGCGGGAGTACGCGAGGTCACGGGCGTCCGGGTAGAACGCGGACAGAAAGTGATAAACGACCGCATCTTGTTCGACTTGCTGGTCGTCGATCCGGAGCCGTACGCCCGGCTCGTGGCGGCCACCGGGCTGGGCTCCTCCTTCCCCGCCGGCAAGCTGGACTCAGGCGCGAAGGAGCCCATTCCCGCGATCGCCTCCCCGGCGCTCGCGCGGACGTTCGGCAACGGCGTCGGCGACCCGGAGACCGTCAGGTCCTCCGTCGGACGGGTCATGGTGCACATCGTGGCCACGCAGGACGCCACACCGGCGGCCCCCAACCACGAGTTCGTCATCGTGTCACGGGCCGCCCTGGCCAAGGTGGCGCCCGGGACGAAGGAGCCGGCGCACGGGCCCTCCACGCTCTACGCGACGGGCACCGGCATCGACGCGAAGGCGCTGCGCGCCGTCGTGGCCAAGGCCGCACCCAAGGCGGCCGTCACGCTGCGGACCGAGCAACGCGCCTCCTACGGCACCACATCGGCCTTGCAGTCGGGCGCACG
>NZ_JARAVO010000505.1:0-723 GCF_033792805.1 Streptomyces sp. PA03-1a | reverse complement strand
ACGGTCTGGCGGGCCGAGGACGAGCTGCTGGGCCGTGCGGTGGCGGTCAAGCGCCTCCACCAGCCCCAGCCGCACCTGCAGGACGACGAGCTGGAGACGTTGTTCGAGCGGACCCGGCGGGAGGCGCGCAGTGCGGCGCGGATCAGTCATCCCAATGTCGTGGTGGTGCACGACGTGGTGGACGACGAGGGTCTGCCGACGATCGTGATGGAGTACGTGCCGTCGACGACCTTGGGCGATCTGCTGAAGGAGCGGGGTCCGGTGGCGCCGGGGGAGGCGGCCCGGATCGGCCGGGGGATGGTGGCGGCGTTGCGTGCGGCGCATGCGGCGGGGGTGCTGCACCGGGATGTGAAGCCGGGCAACGTGTTGTTGTCGGCGTCGGGGCGGGTGGTGCTGACGGACTTCGGGATCGCGCAGGCTTCGGGGACGTCGACGCTGACGCGGACGGGTGAGCTGATCGGTTCGATCGACTTCCTGGCTCCGGAGCGGCTGACCGGTGGTGCTCCGGGTCCTGAGGCGGATCTGTGGGCGTTGGGGGCGACGTTGTTCCAGGCGGTGGAGGGGCGTTCGCCGTTCCGCCGGGACACGGCGATCGAGACGGCGTACGCGATCGCCACCGATGAGGTGCCGGTGGCGGGCCGGGCGGGGCCGTTGGCGCCGGTCATCGCGGGGTTGCTGGTGCGGGAGCCGGAGCGGCGTCTGTCGGCGGCGGAGGCCGAGCGG
>NZ_JARAVO010000504.1:0-734 GCF_033792805.1 Streptomyces sp. PA03-1a | reverse complement strand
TCAAGACGCTGGAGACCACCCCGAAGAACGCCACGCACTGGTCGACGAGGTCGATGGCCGCCGAGGCGGGCCTGTCGCAGTCGGCCGTCTCCCGGATCTGGCGGACCTTCGGCCTCAAGCCGCACCTGGTGGACACCTTCAAGCTGTCCAAGGACCCGCAGTTCATCGAGAAGGTCCGTGACGTGGTCGGGTTGTATCTGGCGCCGCCCGAGCACGCGCTGGTGCTGTGCGTGGACGAGAAGACCCAGATCCAGGCCCTGGACCGGTCCGCGCCGGTGCTGCCGATGATGCCGGGGATGCCCGAGCGCCGCACCCACGACTACGCGCGGGGAGGGGTCACCACGCTGTTCGCCGCGCTGAACACCGCCACCGGTGAGGTGATCGGGCAGATCCACCGCCGGCACCGGGCGGTGGAGTTCAAGAAGTTCCTCGCACGCATCGACCGCGAGGTGCCGGCCGAGCTGGACGTCCACCTGATCTGCGACAACGCCTCCACCCACAAGACGGCCGCCATCCAGCGATGGCTGGCCGCCCGACCGCGGTTCCACGTCCACTTCACCCCCACCAGCTCCTCCTGGCTCAACCAGGTCGAGCGGTGGTTCGGGCTGCTGACGACCCAGCAGATACGGCGAGGCGTCCACAAGAACATCCAGGTCCTGGAGAAGGACATCCGCACCTGGATCCAGACCTGGAACGACGACCCCAAGCCCTTCGTCTGGACGAAAACCGCAGAC
>NZ_JARAVO010000503.1:0-736 GCF_033792805.1 Streptomyces sp. PA03-1a | reverse complement strand
CTCCCGCCCGATTGCCCGGCGCGGTCAGTGCGGGCCTCGCACCGTGTGCCTGGGTCGGGGCCGCGCCGGCGCACGTCCTCAGCGCTCGCGGTTTACCCCAACATCGTTCGGCGCCGCGCGTACCGCTCGTCGGTTCCGGGCGCACCCCGCCACACCCCCTCCCGTTGTGTGGGCGC
Organism: Streptomyces sp. PA03-1a; assembly: GCF_033792805.1. NCBI lineage: Bacteria > Bacillati > Actinomycetota > Actinomycetes > Kitasatosporales > Streptomycetaceae > Streptomyces > Streptomyces sp. PA03-1a. The sequence continues at coordinate 560 of NZ_JARAVO010000503.1, read as the reverse complement.
ATGACGGCCGGTGGGGGTTCAGAAGGGCACTTGTGGCAACCCCGGACCGCCTTCTCACCCCTACCGGCCGTTAGTCGCCTAGACAACCGGAGGGGTGTGGCGGGGTGCGCCCATGGGGGTCCCCCCGGCCGAAGGCTGGGGGGCGTGCCCCGGCGCGGCACCGGCCCCACAACGACCGCGCGAGGCGGTCACTGACCGCGCCGGGCAATCGCGCGGGAGGGCGGGGGACGCCCGCCGCAGGCACAACGGAGCCGCACACAACAACAGGCCGCAAGGGGCACCCCGTTGCGCAGGCTGCAACGCGCGTTGCGGGCGCCGCACGGGGGCGGCACGATGCCACGGTGCTGAACCTCGCCCCCGCCGCCCCCGTGATCCCCGTCCTCACGCTGGACGACCCCGCCGACGCGGCCCCGCTCGTCCGGGCGCTGGTCCGCGGGGGGTTGACCGCGGTGGAGTTCACGCTGCGGACGCCCACCGCGATGGAGGCGATCGCCGCGGCGGCCCGCGAGGTGCCCGAGGCAGTCGTGGGGGCCGGGACCGTGGTGCGGGCGGAGCAGGTG
>NZ_JARAVO010000502.1:0-738 GCF_033792805.1 Streptomyces sp. PA03-1a | reverse complement strand
CGCCACCCCCGCCCGCCCCGGGGGGCGACATGGCGGGGAAGCTGGAGCAGCTCAAGCAGCTCGGCGAACTGAAGGAGCAGGGAATCCTCACCGAGGAGGAGTTCCGGACGCAGAAACGCGCCGTCCTCGGCGGCTGACGGCGCGGCTCGCCGGAAGCGCCACAGACGCCTGTGGGCGGCTCCACCGGTCTCCCGGTGGAGCCGCCCACAGGCGTCTACGTGGTGTCCGAGGGGGGACTTGAACCCCCACGCCCGATAAAGGGCACTAGCACCTCAAGCTAGCGCGTCTGCCATTCCGCCACCCGGACAAGGTGTTCGCCGCCCGGCACTCGGCCCGGCGACGTGGAAAACAATAGCAAACATCCGGAGGTCCCCGATCACGCGCTTCCCGTGACGGGAGCGTGACGGCCGACCCGGGGCCCTCGCGGGCCCCGGAGGGCGCGGGGGAGGATGGCCGTGACCGACGAACGAAGGAGACAGCGTGAGTGAGTCGAACTCGGCCGCCCGTACGACCACCGGAGAGGACGAGGTCGTCGACCTCTGCCGGGACCTCATCCGGATCGACACCAGCAACTACGGCGACCACTCCGGGCCGGGTGAGCGGGCCGCCGCCGAGTACGTGGCGGAGAAGCTCGCCGAGGTCGGCCTGGAACCGCAGATCTTCGAGTCGCACAAGGGGCGGGCCTCCACCGTCGCCCCCAAGCCCGGGGTTCTTTTAAAAAACACCCCGGGGCCCAGG
>NZ_JARAVO010000501.1:0-743 GCF_033792805.1 Streptomyces sp. PA03-1a | reverse complement strand
AGGTACTGATCGTCAATATCAGTATTATGTGTATTTATTGTTGTTTTTTTTTTTGCAAACATAATACGGCATGATATATGTATAGAGGTATCGTGGGCTTGGAGATGTGGATAAGAGACAGGCCCTGCCACGCGGGCCGGGGGGCCTGGATGCCGCGGGTCCGTGCCCAGCGGGCCGCGCCCGCGAGCAGGGAGGTGACGATCAGCCCGATGAAGAGGTTCACCACGCAGGTGGCGAGCATCTCGTTGGAGCGGTGCAGGGCCAGCGGGATCACCACGGCGAAGAGGGTCAGCCCGGCCATGATCCAGCCGAAGAACAGCGTGGCGCGGGGCGTCGTGGTGAGGAGGACGCGCAGCAGGAGCGTCGCGGCGAGCGCGACGAGCGCTGCCCCGAGGACGTAGGCGGTGGCGGCGGCGTCGCGCCACAGCCCGTAGCCCTGCGGGGCGAAGAGCGGCAGCAGCAGGAATCTCTGCGCGACCAGGATGCCCGCCTTGGCCAGCAGGCCGGCGAGCACCGCGGTCAGGGCTCCGACGCCCCACAACCGCCAGGCGTGGACGCGGCGGCGGTCGTGGTCGGCGTAGCTGCTTGGCACGTGGGGTTCCTTTCCGGTCAGCCGACGCAGAGGACCAGGAGGCACAGCTGCATCGGTGACTTCGTTGCCGGCGGCGTGGGGGCCGCCGGCAACGAAGTCACCGATGCAGCTGTGCCTCCTGGTCCTCTGCTTCGGCTCTGTCTCTTATAAC
>NZ_JARAVO010000500.1:0-786 GCF_033792805.1 Streptomyces sp. PA03-1a | reverse complement strand
GGTACGTACCGACCACGAGCAGCATGACGAACGACATGAAGAGGCCACCCACGACCCCCGACACCAGCCAGGCCTTCCGCGCGGTCCGTGAAGCCGCCGTCACCCGCCCCACCCCTTCGTCACATCACCCTGCCCGGCACGGAAGGTGACGGTGCGCCAGGCCCTGGGGAGCATCCCCACCCGCAGCGCCGCCAATCGTTGCCCTCCGCTCACCACCGTGATACACAGAGTAGTCAACAAAGTCCCATCGAACACCGGATCGCACGCCAGTGTGTCCAGTCTGGCGGTTGCGGCCCGGATCACACCGGGGAATCGGCTGAGAAAGTCGCCGAGTCGACATACGACGGCGGCATCCTCCGCCAAGATAGACCTTGGCTCCTTGCGCCCCGTCGAGGACGCCAACTGATCTAGCGTGGTGGTGAGTTCTCATGTTCCTGGCGGCCGACAAGGGCGACATCAACACCATCATCGGTGGTATCGCCCCGGACTGGGGGCCTTTCGGTTCCCTGGGGAACGAAGCACGCGTCATGATCGAGGTGGTCATGGCAGTGGCGATCCTGCTCTGCCTGGCCATCGCGATCTGGGGCGCGGCGAAACAGCGCATCGGAGCCACGGCGCTCCGCGACACCTTCAGTGCGGAGCAGGGCAAGGGACTGATCATCGCCGGCCTGACCGGCGTGTTCATCATCGGCTCCCTCGGCACGCTCTTCACCATCGTCTACGGGATGGCGGTCTAGCGACCACGCGTCGGACTCCGCCCCATCCCCTGCGCACTGTCCCCGAGGG
>NZ_JARAVO010000004.1:0-82737 GCF_033792805.1 Streptomyces sp. PA03-1a | reverse complement strand
GTTCGGGCGTCACGAGGACGAGGAGCGTGCGGTGGCGGCGGAGACGCCCGCCGCCACCGAACACGGCGACGAGGACGGCGACCTCGCCGAGCCGACCGCATTCGGACCGGCGGGCGTCTCCGCCGCCACCGCACGCTCCTCGTCCTCGTGACGCCCGAACTGGGAAGACCGTGAACCTCACCATCACCACCGTCGACGGCGCGGACGGCGCGCGCCGCGACCACCTCGTAGGGCTGCCACCGCGCACCACCGTCGCGGACCTCTCGGAGGCCTTGGACGGGGCGCGAAGCCGCGACCTCTACCTCGACGGCCGCCGGCTCGACCCCGACGCGCCCGTCGATGCGGCGGGACTGCGCGAAGGCGGCGTCCTGGGCCTGGGTGCCCCCGGCAAAGACCCCGACCGGGTACGCGTCGGCGCCGGGACCGACGCCGGACCGGTGCTCGCCGAGGTCCACGTGGTCTCCGGACCGCAGGCCGGGCGCACCTGGCGGCTCGGGTTCGGCAGCCACGAGGCCGGCTCCGGACCGCTCTGCGCGATCCGTCTCGAGGGCGACGGCGTCCCCGAGGGCGGCCTGTGGGTGACGGTCGGCGCCGACGGCTCCGCCCACTGGCACCGCACCAGCACCGCGCCCGGTGACGACGTGCGCGGCCGGGTTGCCGCGCCCCCGCCGGACGACGCGGTCACCGCCCTGCGCCGCACCCGTCCGCACAAGGTCACCACCGAGCGCACCGCCGCCCAGGGGCAGCCGGTGCCGTGGCCGCCCGGCGAGGACCTGACCGTCGGCTCCGTCCTGCTGAGGATGAGCGCGCCGGTCGAGGCGGACGCCGCCGTCACCGAGTCCGCGGACGGCTTCGGCATCGACTACAACCGCCCGCCGCGCATCGCCCCGCACCTGGACGGCGAGCGGGTGCGGCTGCCCTCGCCGCCCTCGCCCCCCGCCAAGCGGCCCTTCCCCGCGGCCATGATGATCGCCCCGGTGATCATGGGCTTCTTCATGGTCGCCATCTTCAAGTCGTACTACTTCCTCGCCTTCATCCTGCTCGGCCCGATGATGATGGTCTCCAACTGGGTCACCGGCCGGCGCACCGCCCGCAAGGAGTACGAGGAGGCGGACCGGCAGTACAACCGGCGCCGGATCGTGGTCGAGGACGGCGTCCGCGAGGCCGTCGCCCGCGAGCGCCGGGTACGCCATGTCACCGGCCCCGACCCCGCCGCCGTCGCCCTGATGGCCACCGGGCCGGGCAGCCGGCTCTGGGAGCGGCGCCGCCACGACCCCGACCACCTCGTGCTGCGGCTGGGCACCGCCGACCAGCCCTCGCTGCGCGAACTCGAGGACCCCGCCCGGGACGAGAACCACCGCACCATCCGCTGGAACATCCCCGACGCCCCTATCGCCATGGACCTCAGTGGCCATGGCGTGGTGGGCGTGGCCGGCCCCGCCGCCGAGGTGCAGCCGCTCGCTCGCTGGATGGCCGTGCAGGCGGCGGTGCTGCACACTCCCCGCGACCTGCGGATCGTGCTGCTCACCGATTCCAGCCGCGCCGGCGACTGGGCCTGGGTGCGCTGGCTCCCGCACGTGCGGCCCGCCGCGCCAGGCGGCCCGCTCGTCCTGATCGGCAACGACCCAGAGTCGACCGCGGCCCGCGTGTCGGAACTGGTCGCGCAGATCCAGGTGCGCAAGCGGGCCACGCGCTCCGACCGCAACGCCGCCCCCGTAGGCCCCGACGTCCTGGTGATCGCCGACGGTGCCCGGCGGCTGCGCGACGTGCCCGGCATGGTCCAGGTCCTCACCGAGGGCCCGGCCGTACGCGTCTTCAGCCTGTGCCTCGACGACCAGGAGCGGCTGCTGCCCGAGGAGAGCACCGGTGTGGTGCTCGCCGAGGCCGGCCGGCTCACCGTCAAGCGCCCCGGCACGCCCGACGTCCCGGGGGTCCGCGCCGACCACGTCACGCCCGAGTGGTGCGAGCAGGTCGCCCGCGCCGTGGCGCCGGTCCGCGACGTCAGCCCCGAGCACGACGCGGGACTCCCGCAGCGGGTGAAGCTGCTGGACCTGCTGAACCAGGAACCGCCCAGCGCCGAGAAGATCCTGGCGGGCTGGCGCTCCCGGCCCTCCGCCACCTCCTTCGTGCTCGGCAGCGGCTTCGAGGGCCCGTTCTCCCTCGACCTCGTGCAGGACGGCCCGCACGGACTGGTCGCCGGCACCACCGGCTCCGGAAAGTCCGAGCTGCTGCAGACCTTCGTCGCCTCCCTCGCCGCCGCCAACCGGCCCGACGAGCTGACCTTCGTCCTCGTCGACTACAAGGGCGGCAGCGCCTTCAAGGAGTGCGCGAACCTGCCGCACACCCTCGGCATGGTCACCGACCTCGACGCCCACCTGGTCGAGCGCGCCCTGGAGTCGCTGGGCGCCGAGCTGATGCGCCGTGAGCACGTCCTGGCCGCGGCCAACGCCAAGGACCTCCCCGAGTACCAGGCCAAGCGTGCCGCCGACCCCACCCTCGCGCCGCTTCCGCGGCTCCTGCTGGTGATCGACGAGTTCGCCACCCTGGTGCGCGAGGTGCCCGACTTCGTGCCCGGACTCATCAGCATCGCCCAGCGCGGACGGTCGCTCGGCATCCACCTGGTCCTGGCCACCCAGCGTCCCGCCGGTGTGGTGACCGCGGACATCCGCGCCAACACCAACCTCCGGATCGCGCTGCGCGTCACCGACCAGTCCGAGAGCCAGGACGTCATCGACGTCAACGACGCCGTCGACATCTCCGCCACCACCCCCGGCCGTGCCCTGGTGCGGCGCGGGCCGAAGTCCGCCGAGCCGTTCCAGACGGCCTGGGTCGGCGCCGAACGGCCGCGGCCAAAGAGCGAGGCGGAGACCGAGGCCGACAGCGGCGCGCGCAAGCCCGTCGTGGCGTCGGAGCTGTCCTGGGACGCACTCGGGCGGGCCGCGGCCCCGCTGGCGTCCGAGGTCGTCCTCACCCGGAGCGCCCAGGCACCCGCCCCCACCGACCTCCAGGTCCTGGTGGAGGAGATCCGCACGGCCGTGGACCAGCTGGAGGACTACACCCCGCAGCCCAGCCCCTGGCTGCCCGCGCTGGAGCGCCGGGTCCTGCTCGACGACCTCGACGCGATGAATCCCGTCCGCGAGGGACGCCTGCTGATCCCCTACGCCCTGGAGGACGTGCCGCAGCTGCAGCGGCGCCACGTGGCCGCCGCCGACCTCAGCAGCTTCGGCCACCTGTACGTCATCGGTGCGCCCCGCTCCGGCCGCACCCAGGTGCTGCGCACCCTGGCCGGTTCCGCCGCCCGCCACCAGAGCACCGCCGACGTGCACTTCTACGGCATCGACGCGGCCGGCGGCGGCCTGGCCGCACTCACCACGCTCCCGCACTGCGGCGCCGTCGTCCCCCGCCACGACACCGAGCGGCTGGAACGGCTGCTGCGCCGGCTCAACCAGGAACTCGTCAGCCGCCAGGAGCTGGCGCAGCGGCACAGCGCCACGGGTATCGACGAGCTCCGCAAGGTGCTTCCGAAGGCCGAACGCCCGGCGCACATCCTGCTGCTGGTCGACGGCTGGGACGCCCTGTCGGCCATGCTCGACGAGCACGAGTACAGCCACATGTACCAGGACATGGTCCGCCTGGTCCGCGAGGGCGCCGGCGCGGGCATCCACTTCATCGGCACCTCCGAACGCTCCCTGCTCAGCGGCCGCATGGCGGCGCACAACGACCACCGGCTGCTCCTGCGGCCCGGCGACCGCTCCGACGTCCAGGCCGTCGGCATGAAGCCCGGCAAGCTGCCGGCGGAGATCCCGCCCGGCCGCGGCTGGCACGTCCTGACCGGCACCGAGACCCAGATCGCGCTGCTCGCCCCCGGCGGCGGCACCGAGCAGGTCGAGGCGCTGCGCAAGATCGGGGCCGCGGCGCTCAAGCGCGACGCGCGGGTGCCGCAGGAGCGGCGCCCCTTCACGGTGGCCTCGCTGCCGCGGTCGGCGGAGTTCGCCGACGTCTACGACAAGGTGCCCGCGGGGCAGCGGCGGCCTCTGTGGGGCCTGCTTGGCATCGGCGGCGACGGGGGAGAGCCGGTCGGCGTCGACCTCGCGGGCGCGTCCGCGGTGTTCGGCGTCATCGGCCCCACGGGGTCCGGGCGCAGCAACACGCTGGCCTCGTTGGCGGTCTCGCTGCTCGCCGGCGGTACCTCACTGGTCGTCCTCACCCCGCGCGAGTCCCCGCTGCGCGGACTCAGCCGGCACACCACGGTCCGCGTCATCACCGACACCGAACCGACCGAGGAGGCGGTGCGCTCCGCGCTCGCCGCGCTGCCCGGCCCGCGGGTGGTGATGGTCGACGACGCCGACCTGCTGGCGATGTCCGGCGCGGACAAGCTCCTCAAGGAGATCACGGTGTCCGGCCGCGACCAGGGCCTCGGCCTCGTCTACGCCGCGACCGCCGACGGTGTCCAGGGCGGCATGAGCGGCTGGATGTCCAGCGCCCGCAAGGCCCGCCGGGGTCTGCTGCTCGGACCGAAGAGCACCACCGAGGGGGACCTGATCGGCGTACGGCTGCCGCACGCCATCACCCGGGTGGCACCCCATGCGGGCCGCGGCTGGACCGCGGGACCGGGCAACGAGGTGATGGCGCTCCAGGTGCCGCTGACCTCGCTCCGCACGGAGTGACGCCCGAGCCGTGGCCCGCACCGGAGCGCGGGCCACGGCACGGGCCCCGGACACCGCGAAGGGCCGGACGGGAGACGACTCCCGCCCGGCCCTTCGCGCGCGTCCCCTACTTCTTGTTGAAGTTGTTCGCGACCTGGGTGTCGAAGTCCTCGGCGCCCTTGGCGATCGAGGTGAACGCCTCACCGAAGTTCTCCAGGCCGTGGATGGCCTGGGTGAGACTGCCGGTGAACTGCTCGTAGGCGTCACGGATGGCGGGGCTGGCCTGGGGCAGCACCAGCTCGTCGTTGAGCATGCTCTCGACCTGGCCCTTCAGGCTCCCGAGCCGGGTCATCCACTCCTGGCAGGTGGCCGCGTGAGTCGCCGCCCGCTGCCGGACGTCCTCGGGAACGATGTGAATCGCGGGCATTGCATCGCCTTTCTCTTCTGATGACTGGCCTGGGGGTGGTGTCCCCGATCAGGCGATCTTCGGGTTGGTGCCGCCGTGGGTACCCGGGTTCTGCGGATGAGTGTCCGGGTTGTTGGGGTTCTTCGGGTCGTGCGGGTCCTCGCCCGGCTTGTTGCCGCCGGACCACGTCCACTCCGGCGTCTTGCCGTCGGAGCCCTTCGGGCCGCGGGTGTACTCGGTGTGGCTGCCGTCGCTGCCGGTGACGGTCATGGAGCCGCTGCCGTCGCCGTTGATGTTGGCCACCGTGTGCGCGGTGCTGCCGTCGGGATAGGTGGTCTCCGTCGTGTAGCTCGGGCCGTTGTAGGTGGTGGTGGATTTGTACGTGTTGCCGTCGTACTTGACGGTGGTCACTTCCTTGGTGACGTTGCCGTCCTTGTCGACCTCCACGTGCGAGTCGATCGAACCACCGTTGGGTGTGTCGACGTGGAAGTCGGGGGGCGTGTCACCGGGGTTCGTGGCGGAGCAGAAGTCCGGCAGTTCGCCGGGCCCCTCGCACTCCTTGAGGTGGTTCTGCTTGTAGTCCCACAGGTCCTTCTTCTGCCGCCAGTTCTGAACGTGCAGATTGGCGCTCATCACACCGATCTCGGCGCCCAGCTCGGAGTCGAACTCGCGGAACGCCTCGCCCACGCCGCCGAACGCGGAGGCCAGCTCCTTCAGGCCCTTGTCCGCGCGTTTCATCGTGCTGCTGGCGTTGGTGTGGAAGAGCGACATCGCACTGGCGACGCCCTCGTGCCCGAGGATCGCCTCCGCCTCACCGCTGCCCGAGCCGAGGCGGCCGAAGACGCCCTTGTTGATGAGCGGGTCGATCTCGCCCGCCAGGGCTTCCAGGTCGCGCTTCGCCGCGTTGAGGACGTCGTAGTCGATTTTGATCTCGGGCACAGGGGACCTCCGGACGGTCCTTGGAGAATCCGGTCACCACGACCACGCACCACGCCCCCCGCCGGTTCACCGCCGCGCACGGGTTTGACCCACGTCACATGAACCACGCGCGTGCCCCGCGCGTGGTCCACGTGGAGAGCTCCGCCGTGCTCCTCTGCGCCGAACCGGGAGGAATCCCTGACATGCCTCGCCCGAGCGACTGGAACGTTCTCGGCCTCCACGGGGACCCGACCCCCGGAGACCCGGTCCAGATCCGTCTGCTGGTCGACGACCTGGTCAAGATCGGTACGCAGGCGAGGTCCATCGCGCAGGCCATCGACCAGGTGATGAACACGGCGGACAGCAGTGTCTTCGCAGGGAAGACCGCCGACGCGCTGCGGGGCAAGGTCGACGACAGGCTGCGCAACCACATCAACGACGTGGCCGACTCCTTCTGGGAGGTCTCCCAGAACCTCGGCGCCTGGGCGAACCACATCGAGGACGCCCAGCGGAGGGCGGACGGCGCCCTGTCGGCCGCACGCGGCCTGCCGGAGGACGACCCGCAACTGGAGGCCCTTCGGCAGACCGCCCAGAGCGCGGGCACGGAGCTCGACGAGGTGGGCAACACCATCGCGAACGCGGTCAACAACGCCTCCGACATCCGGCTGCCGATCTCGGACTGCCAGGTCTTCTGGGAGATGTTCCAGATCCTGGCAATCATCCTCATCGTCCCGGCGCTGATCTTCGGCGGGCCGGTCGCCCTGCTCGCGCTCGGCGTCAACATGACGTTGTTCGTGAAGGCGGCCATCGACTTCGCCCGCGGCGACATCGGTTTCCTCGACCTGTTCCTCGCCGGGCTCGGCATCATCGCCCCCACCACGAAGGCGCTGCCGATCTTCGCCATCGGCGGTCTCCTCAAGTCCGGCTTCAAGGCCGCCCTCCAGTGGGGACGCAACGGCTTCATGTCCATAAAGGACATGGTCAGCGGGTTCCGCTTCGCCACCGTCTTCACCGGTCTGAGGGACGTCGCGCGGATCAGCCTGACCTGGGTGCGCCAGGGCGGACTGTGGGTCATGCAGAACTTCCACAACGTGCCCGCGCTCGGCGGCTCGGTGTTCGTCAAGGGCGGACTCGTCGTCGTGCAGGGCGTCCGCTCCATCCCCGTGGTGGTGCGCGGCTGGGGGTCGGCCATACGGGCCGGCGCCCCCGGGGCGTGGCAGAACTTCCGGCTCTTCGCACAGGAGACCTGGAGCAGCCAGATGGCCGGCGGCAAGTGGACGCGCCTGATCCTCCCCGTGACGCACACCGACATCGCGGAGTACGGGCTGAAGGGCGCCCTGCGCATGGGCTTCTGGGACCGCGGCGTCATGGGCCGCGGCGTGTGGGACCTGCCAGTGGGCGGCACGGTCGCGCACACCGTGAGTGCCGTGCCGATGGGTCCGCACGGCGCGACCCCGCACCTGGACCTGGGGCACGCCAACATCAACATGGCCCGCATGGACCTGGCGGACGTGCGCTTCGGCAACTTCGGCGACACCCACACCTCCGTCCGCCCGTCCTCCTTCTCCGTGGCGCCCGTCAGCACCGTCGACCTGACGGGGCTGCGGGTCGGCACGGTCAACCCCGTCTCGGTGCACGGGGCGAACGCCGTGTTCGACAACTCGACCGCGGGATTCCGGGCAGTGCGGCACATGGACGACGTGGTCGACATCGCCGGTACGCAGATGAGCCGGATGAGGATCGATGCCCTCGACGGGGCGCCCGGCCAGATGAGCGGGGGACTCGGGGTGAGCTCGATGGCCCCGGGTGGCCATGTGACGCACTCCTCCGGTCTGTATGTGCCCGGCTCCGCCGGCGCCCCGGTCGTGCACGAAGGCGTGGACGTTGCCGCCCTCGTCGCCAAGGGCAACGGAGGGAACCTGCTCGCGCAGGGTCCGGCCGGCGTCCTGACGGCACCGCCCGGCGGGACCGGCGCGGTGCACACCGCTCTCACCGGTGCGCCCGCGCCCGCTCCGGGCGGCACGGCCCTGCACGACCTGCTCGCCGCCCCCGGCGCCCCGGGTGCGGGAACCGGTGCCGCGCACACCGCGCTGACCGGCGTCCAGGCGCCGCCGAGCGGTGCCGGGGTCCACGACCTCCTGGGGGCTCCGGGTGGAACGCCCGGGGCCCACGGCCCGCTCACCGGGGTCCCTGGGCACCAGAGCGGCACCGGTGCCGCCGGAGGCTCGGCGTTCGACCTGCTGTCGGGCGGCGCCAAGGGGACGCCGAACAACCCGGTGCCCACCCACATCGGGTCCGACCTCGGGGACAACGTCGCCGGTGCCGCCCGCGCCAACCAGGCCCATCTGAGCCTGGACGAGATCGTGCGGCCCGCCGGCAGCGGACGCCCCGGCTCCGTGGTCACCGACACCGTGCCCGGTCCCACCACCCCCGGCGTCCCCGCCTCCGGTGTGCCCAAGGGCGGCGTGCACGGCACACCGCCCAAGGACGCGGCCCGCTCCGCGCTCGACCTCCTCGACGACGGCCGGGGCGTCCGTTCCGTCGACGGCCCGGCCCTCGCCGGCGCACCCGGGACCGGGGCCGGGAAGACGGTGGACGTCGACGCGGGCCAGGCGTTCGCCGGCGCACCCGCGCGGCACACCGACGACGTCGTCACCCCGGCCCCGCACGACAAGGTGGCCGTCACCGGCGACGGGCACGTGGCGGTGCCGCTGCGTCAGGACCCCGCCCCGGTACCGCCCGCGACGTCGGGCGGCGGGCGCGTGCACTCGCACCAGGCGGAACTGTTCCACGAGGTCAACCTGAAGCTGGGCAAGATGGGCGCGGACGCGGTGACGGTGGAGACCGTGACCGCCGCCCGCCAGGTGCTGGAGGACCTGCGCGGCGCCGCCTTCACCAAGGTCGACGTCCGGGCGCAGGCCGACCAGTTGGCCGTGCACCTCGCGGGCCCGGAACGCGGGAAGCTCCCCGGCGGCGTCAGGGACACGGACTTCGCCGACGACGCGCCCGTCACCCCGGGGCCGGGCGGGCACCACGCACCGCCTGTCCCGCCGAGGCCGGAGAGCGGCCTGCTCGACGGGCTCGACGACCTGGTCCTGGACGACACCGGCGCACCGATGCGCTCGCACTTCGACATGGACGACGACTCACTGCCCGGTTCCCCGGTCGGCGAGCACGGCACCGAGGACCTGGACGGCTTCTCGGAGTTCGTGGACCTGATCCGCCCGCTGCGGCAGCACGTGGAACGGGCCTTCGACAACCCCGCCGCGGACATCGAGGTGGCCCTCGTGGCGAGCCCCGGAGGCCGGACCTGGCGCGAGTTCTCCGACGACGTGGGCCACGCCATGGTGTCCGTGATGCTGCCGGGCGAGCGCAAGCCGCTCACGATCGGCTTCTACCCCGAGGACGGAAACCTCTTCGGCAACCCGGGTGCCATCGTCAACGACGCCGAATACCTCCTCTCCGGGCACGTCCGCGTACTGGGCACCTACCGGATCACCGCGGCGCAGCTGTTCGACGGGTACCGGTACGCGATGGCCAACTCCGGTGCCGTGTACGACCTGTTCCGCTACAACTGCGTGAGGTTCGCTGAGGGCTTCGTCTCCGCGGCGCTCGGGAAGTCCGTGGCGGACCTGTGGGTGGCGGCCCCGTACCGGCTCGTGGACACGATGCTGCGCCGCGACGGCGCCTGGCACTGGGCGGACGGCACGTCGCCCGTGGCCAAGCTGACCGCCGACGACACGATCCGGTACCAGGACGCCTTCGGCGAGGTGGAGGACTGGCGGCTCCACGACCAGGGCCGGTTCCAGGCCGCCACCGACCAGGCCAAGACCTTCGTGCTCTTCGACCACCAGCGTCCCCTGATCGACGGCAATCTCGCGACGGCTCCGCAGAAGGAACGTCTGCTGATCCTCGACCAGTTCGAGAAGATGATCACCCACACCATCCTCACCTCGGGTGACGACGCCGGACGCCAGCTGTCGCGTCAGCTCGGCGAGACCTACGGCACGCTCCGTCCGGGGCTGTCCGATCTGCCGGGACCGTCGGTGACGGCGCCCGCCGCCGGCGACTCGCTCTCGGGGATCGGGAGGGGCTCCGTGGACAGCGTCCCGGAACCGGCCCCGAGTCCCGGCACGTCGGCCGCGGGGGACTCCACCGGGCACCTGCCGCCATCCTCCGTGCAGTACCCGTCCGACGTGCAGCACATGTTCGACGAGATCGACGACATGCTCGACGACATGGGCGTGTTCCGCCACTCGGTGGACGACCTGCCGGCCGGTTCGCCGCCGGTCGTCCACGGGGCCGGCGGGGACGACGTCGCACGGTTCATGGACGACACGCGGCCGGTGCGGCAGCACCTGGAGCACGCGATCGCCGACCCCGCTGCCGACATCCGGCTGGTCCTGGGGACCGACGGCTCGACGGGCGCCCGTTCGCTGACGGTCTGGCTGCCGGGCCGGGACGCGCCCGTGCCCCTGGGCCCGGGTGCGCCGGGCGAGTTCGGTGCCGTCCGCGGCACCGTCGACGGGGCCCCGGGGGGCGGGACGCACGTCCTGGAGGAACACCGCATCACCGCGGCGCAGCTGGAGAACGCCTACCTGTACGCGGCGCGGAACCTGCCGCTGTGGCACACCGACGCGGGCCGGTTCACCGACGGTTTCATGGACGCCGTGCTCGACGCGCGGCCCGCGGCGCCCGAGGGTTCGGTGGGCGCGGCGGTCCACGACGTCCCGGACACGCCCCCCGCGGTGGGGGACAAGGGGAAGGGCAAGTCGCCCACCGGCACCGGCACCGGCACCGGCACCGGCACCGGCACCGGCACCCTGGACACCACCGGCACCGGATCGCACCACGACGGTCTGCGCGCGGACCTCGGGGACGACCTGTCGGACATCGACGCGTCGGCGGCCATCACCGACGCCCGCCGCGAGCTGATCAACGCCCGGACCATCCGCGACGACCTGCAGACGCGCTACGTGGAAGGCTTCGGCACCTCGGCCGAGGCCGACGGCTTCCGGTACCTCGAGTCGTGGCAGCACGTCAGGCAGGCCGACGCCGCGCTGGCCCAGGCGGAGGCCCACTGGTCCGACGTGACGGGCGGCGCGCCGTTCCCCGAGGTGCAGGCGTACCGCGGGTACGGGCTCGGCGGCGCGGCTCCGCACCTGCCCGAGGGGCTGCGGTCGCTGTTCCGCGGCAGGGGCCGGGCCGATGTCGTTCCGCCCGCCCCCGAAGGTGTCGTGCAGTCCGTGGACCACGTCCCTTCCGCGACGCACGTCGTCACCCCGCTGGAAGGCGGGAAGACCAGCCACGCACTGGTGCCCAGCGGCCAGGACCTGACGGTGGCCCGCTGGATCAGCGAGCCGGAGTCCGCCAAGGGATGGCCCGGGGGCAACGGCAGGGAGGCGTACGAGGGAGACCTCACGGCGCACCAGGACATCCTGGCCAAGGGGCTGGCGGGCGCGGAGCACGACGACGCGTTGAAGTCGGTGCTGGTGCAGCAGCAGAAGTCGTTCGAGGAGAACGTGCAGCTGTTCCACGCCCTCGAAGGCCGCCCGGAGCTGGCGAACCTGCGGATGCCGCAGCTCTCCGCGATCGTCATGGCCGAGCGGCGGGCCCTGCGCACGCTGACGGCGGACACGGACCTGCTGACGCAGAAGTTGAACAGCGGCGACTGGAAGTGGGCGGAGGGCTACCCGCTCGACGGGGCGCAGGCCCACGAGCTCATCGCCAAGGTCCACCGGCACCTCCAGGAGGACCTCTCGCTCACGGTGAACCTCAAGCTCGGCGACATCACGCCGGCCGGAGGGACGCTCCTGGACGCACTGACCTCGGACACCCAGCTGCTCCGCAACGCGTGGGAGGCCAACAACGCCAACGCGGGGTACTACGTCACCCGCGGCAAGACGGAGGAGGCTCTCGGCCTGCCGGCGTCCGTGAAGCGGACGACCGAGGCGTCCGGGATCTACCCGGGCGCGCAAGGACGGCCGTTCGCCCCGACCGCCGACGACCTCGTGGACCTGCCCAACTACGCGGCCCTCACGTCCAAGTACCGGCCGAGCGGCGTGAAGATGTACGGGCGGGCGGTCTTCCACCTGAATCCCGACGTGATGCAGCGCGCCACGTTCACGCCGGCGGACAGCTTCATCGAGGGCCTCGAGGGCGCTCGGAGCGTCACCGGCCGCGGCAACATGCTGCCGCTGCTCAACCACGGCCCCGAACCCCTGGTCCGGCTGGCCTTCGCCGAGGCGACCGACTTCCGGTACGACGGCGCGTTCCGCGGATTCCGTGACGCCGGAACGCTGGAGCGCAACCTCGGCAGGTATTTCGAGGCGCAGATCCACGGCGGCGTGAAGTGGGACGACCTCAACCGCGTCGTACTCGTGGACGACGGGTTCGACCCGGCGCTGCAGGCACAGAAGCTGCAACTCGAGCAGTTCGCCCAGGCCAACGGGCACTCCTTCACCGTCGAGATCCACAACGCGCGACCGGGCGCGGGCCGCGCCCCTGGCGTGCACCCGGCGCCGCCCGGGACCGGCGGAGCCCACTCGGGTGGCCCCGGCCCGTCGTCCTCCGGTGCCGGCGGGGGTCACCTCCCGGGTCCGGGCCCGTCGCCGTCACATGTACCGGCACCGGCTTCCGCACCCGGCGAGGGCGCGGCCGGAGGGGCCGTCGACGGCGTGCACGCGAGCTACGACGACCTCGTCTTCACCGCCTCGCTCCTCGACCGCGACGGTGTGCCCCGGGACGGCCTGTTCACGGGTACGGCCGCGCGCGTCGAGGGCTCCGGCGACGCCTCGTTCGTCTCCCCGGCGGCACCGTCCGCCTCGGGGGGCATCACGAAGCTGACCGAGGACGGGATTCTGGACGTCGTCATCGGCACGGGTGGGCGCAACGGCGGCGAGGAACGCCGCACGCTCGGCGGTTTCGAGTTCGGCGCGGGCACCCGCAACAACAACGGCAAGAATCTCGTTTCACGGCCGATCGTGGTCACGGTCAAGGACGGAGAAACGGAAGCGCAGGTGGCCGTCCACCTGAACGTGATGCTCAGCTCGGGCAACGAGGCCGACGTGACGTTGGCGGGGAAGAAGGTCGCGAACACGACGGAAGTCACGATCACGGGGAGCAAGTTCCACCTCACCGCGCGGCCGCACACCGACCAGGGCGTGATCGACCTGCACGGAGCCTCCAGCGACACCGCGTCGAAGTCCATCCACGTGGGGCCGAGCAACGCCCTCTCGTCCGGCTGGAACAGCAGGCCGGGCAACACCAGGAACCTCGCGCAGGCTCTCGGCGTCTCGGAACAGAAGCTCATCGACGCACTCGACAACCGGTTCCCGCCGAGCGGACTCGTCGAGACGGTCCACCGGTTCCAGGACGACGTGGAGCGCGCCGTCGTCCACGGCTCCGGCGCGGAGGAGGTGCGGGTTCACTTCCAGGGCGACAAGTCGTTCCCCGTCCGGGGTGACTCCGGGGGTGTGTCGGCGCCTGCCGTTACCGGCCTGTCGGGCGGGGCGGGTGACGTCCTGCACGGTGCGGGTTCTGGCGCCGGCCGGGTGGATCTGACGTTGGACGCGGGATGGGATGCGGCGCGGGGTGCGGCGGCGCCGAACACGGTGAAGCACTCGTGGGTCGATCCGGTGTCGACGCCGCGGGGTGGTGGTGCGC
Organism: Streptomyces sp. PA03-1a; assembly: GCF_033792805.1. Lineage (NCBI taxonomy): Bacteria > Bacillati > Actinomycetota > Actinomycetes > Kitasatosporales > Streptomycetaceae > Streptomyces > Streptomyces sp. PA03-1a. The sequence continues at coordinate 69,102 of NZ_JARAVO010000004.1, read as the reverse complement.
ATGCTCCTCGGTATGAGGTGCGTGCGGGTTATGACGTGCGCAGGTTCGAGCTCGGCGGGCGTCCGGTCACGGATCTGACGGTGAAGGTGCGTCTGGCCGGTGACGGGCTTTCACCGAACCAGGTGGACGCGCTGTGGGACCGTGCGGTGTCGGGTGTGGAGCGGGTGTTCAACCGTCCCGGTGAGGTGTTGCGCGACCGCAGTGTTCTGCACGTCACGTTGGAGCGCGTGACGGGCAACGCCTCTGACGCCCACCTGAACGTGAACGTGGGTGGCGCGCGGGGTGCGATGAACCAGCATCAGTGGCGGATCGACGCCACGGAGCAGGATCTCGCGCACGAGCTGGGCCACCAGTTGGGTCTGCGGGACGAGTACCGGGACACCACGGCCGGGCATCGCCCGGAGGTCGACGGCAGCCTCATGGGCAACTACCACAACGCCGCCCCGGAGGGTCTGTCCCAGGGCGGGCTGCGCCCCCGCTACCTCGACCTCATCCACGCCCAGGTCGCCGGCCACGACCACGTGCACGTGCCGCACGTGGCTGTCGACGCGGTCGGCGGGATCGCCCCCCACGCACCGAAGAAGGCCAAGCCGAATCCCTCGCAGCCGGCGGCCGTCCCGCCCACCTTCACGCGGCAGACGGACGCCACGCGATTCACCGAGGGCTACCAGAAGATCGCCGGTCACTACCAGCTGAAGCCCCTCGCCCAGTACGACGGCATGGCCAAGGGCTCGCTTCAGGCCGGTGACGGCACCCGCTTCGTCGCCACGGTCATCGCGACCCCGGACACCGATCTGCTGAAGTTGGCGCAGACGTACGGGACGGCGTTCGGCAAGGAGTCCCTCGGCGAGCGGCTGGGCCTGGTCATCGGTGTCAACGGCCGCGCCGGCACGGAAACCGCGATCGCCGACACGGTGCGCAAGTTCGCCCAGGCATGGGAGAAGGAGGGCGACTTCGCGGTTTCCGTCACCGGCTACACCTGGCACCAGCCCGATCCCAAGCTCGTCGCGGCCGGCGCCCAGAAGGAGATCCCCTACGGCGCGCTGCGTGAGGCGGTGATCCGGGACGACCTGACCCGCGGCATGCTCGACAAGGTCCGGCTCAACGCTGGGGGAGAGGTGTACCTGCACGTCGGTGACGCCGACGTGAAGAGCTTGGTCGTCGGCGGGAAGCCGCTCTTCGAGCGTGCCGCCGCGAAGATCGAATCGCTGAGTACCGAGAACGGGCTCGCTCCCGAGATGGTGAGCGGCGGTTACACCCTCCCCGAGGGCGTCGCGAAGAACGCCGCGGACCTCGATCTGGCCGTGCGCGACGCGATGGCGAAGACCGACGCGCGGACGATCTACTTCCCCGAGCCGAACACGTTCATCCGTGTCGACACGGCCAACTCCCTCGGCCTCGAGAAGGACATCAGGTTCGGCGAGATCTCCGGAGACACCATCAGTTACGAGGCCAGGGAGGGGGAACGTCTCCTCGACAGCCTGGTCAAGAACCGCCGCCACCTGTGGCAGGGGCGGGAGAACCAGGCCGTGGTGTTCGACTCGGGTCTCGCCCTCGTCACGGACGGGGACCGGATCGCCAAGGAAGTGGGGAACGACCCGCGGTCGATCCTCAACGGGCTGACCCAGAGCCACGCGAACGCCAAGACCTGGACCGAGCAGATCGAGCACTACCTCAAGCTGCACCACCCGGACGTGCTGGTGAAGGACGCGAACGCCGGGAAGAGCCTGGCGGCCATCGCCTTCCACAAGATCGAGGCGGACGGCGCCACCACCCTCACGAAGCTGGAGGTGAAGGACCTCGGCACCAACCGGAAGGCGGAATGGAAGGCGCTGATCAAGGCCACCGGGGACGACAAGGCTACGTTTAAGCAGCTGATCGACGTGGCCGTCGACACCCGTAACGCGCTGGTCGACGGCATCAACAAGCACCTGCCGCAGTCCGTCTCGGCGGCGGCGCCGGCTGCTTCTGGCTCCGCGCGGCTGACTGGGGACGGGGTCCTGGACGCCATCGTCGGCAGAGGCGGCGGGAGGCCGGGGGACGAGCGTCGAGTGCTCGGTGGTTTCGAGTTCGGTGTGAAGACCCGTAACAACGGGGGCAACAATCTCATCTCGCGGCCGATCGTCATCACGGTCACGGACGGTGGGACGGAGGCGGAGGTGGCGGTCCACCTCAACGTGGTCCTCACTTCGAGTCATGAGACGCGGGTGGCCGGCGGTTCGTCGGTCACGATCAGTGGGAGCGACTTCCATCTGACCGCGCGTTCGAAGGCTGCCCAGGATCTGATCGACGAGCACGGGCCGTCCATCCTGACGGCGGACAACTCCATTCATGTGGGCCCGAACAATGCCACGCGGGGCTGGAAGAACAATTCCGGTCACACGCAGAACCTGGCGGACGAGCTTGGCGTCTCGAAGGACAGCTTGCTCGATGCGCTCGACAGGCGTTTCCCGCCGGATGGTCTGCTGGACACGCTGGAGCGGCTCCAGCGGGACGTGCGGCACACCGTCGTCCACGGCTCGGCCACGGAGAACGTGACGGTGCGCTGGGAGAGCGGGGACAGGTCCTTCCCGGTGCTGGACGACCCCGCTGGGGTGTCGGCGCGGGCGGTGTCCGCGCCGGCGGGTGCGGTGGATGACTTCTTCCACGGTGCGGGTTCTGGTGCGCGGCGGGTGGATCTGACGCTGGACGCGGGTTGGGATGCGGCGCGTGGTGCGGCGGCGCCGAACACGGTGAAGCATTCGTGGGTGGACCCGGTGTCGACGCCGCGGGGTGGTGGTGCGCATGCGCCGCGGTACGAGGTGCGTGCGGGTTACGACGTGCGCAGGTTCGAGCTGGGAGATCGCTCGGTCACGGATCTGACGGTGAAGGTTCGTCTGGCCGACGAGGGCCTGTCGCCGACAGAGGTGGATGCGCTCTGGGACCGTGCGGTGTCGGGTGTGGAGCGGGTCTTCAACCGGCCTGGTGAGGTGCTGCGTGACGGCAGCGTCCTGCACGTGACGCTTGAGCGGGTCACGGGGAATGCCTCTGACGCCCACCTGAACGTGAACGTGGGGCGTGCGCAGAGTGCGATGAACCAGCACCAGTGGCGGATCGACGCCACCGAGCAGGACCTCGCGCACGAGCTGGGCCACCAGCTGGGTCTGCGGGACGAGTACCGGGACACCACCGCCGGGCACCGCCCCGAGGTCGACGGCAGCCTGATGGGCAACTACCACAACGCCGCACCCGAGGGCCTGTCCCAGGGCGGACTGCGCCCCCGCTACCTCGACTTCATCCACGCGCAGGTCGCGAGCCACGACCACGTCCATGTGCCGCACGTCGACGTCGACGCGGTGGACGGCGTTGCTCCCCACGCACCCAGCAAGGCCAAGGTCAAGGCGAACACATCGCAGGCGGCGGTCGACCCCGCCACATTCACGCGGCGGACGGACGCTGTGCGTTTCACCAAGGGCTTCAGCGACATCGTCGAGAATTACCGGTTGACGCCCGTGGCCCAGTACGACGGCACGGCCAAGGGCTCGCTCCGGGGCGGTGAGGGTACGCGTTTCGTCGCCACGGTGATCGCGACTCCGGACACGGATCTGCTGAAGTTGGCGCAGACGTACGGGACGGCGTTCGGCAAGGAGTCCCTCGGCGAGCGGCTGGGCCTCGTGATCGGTGTGAACGGACAGGTGGGCAAGGACGCCGACATCGTCGACACCGTGCGGAAGTTCGCTCAGCAGTGGGAGAAGGAGGGCGACTTCGCGGTTTCCGTCAGCGGTTTCACCTGGGAGCAGCGGAACCCCCAGCTGTTGAAGGACGGCGGCCAGAAGATGGTGCCGTTCGGCGCGCTCCGCGAGGCGGTCATCCGTGACGATCTCACCCGTGGCATGTTCGACAAGCTGGAGGTGAACGCCAAGGGAGGGGTGTATCTGCACGTCGGTGACGCCGACGTCAAGAGCATGGTCGTTGGCGGGAAGCCGCTCTTCGAGCGTGCCGCCGCGAAGATCGAATCGCTGAGTGCCGAGAACGGGCTCGCTCCCGAGATGGTGAGCGGTGGCTACACCCTCCCCGGGGGTGTCGCGAAGAACGCCGCAGATCTCGACATGGCCGTGCGCGACGCGATGGCGAGGACCGACACGCGGGCGGTCTACTTCCCCGAGCCCAACACGTTCGTCCGTGTCGACCCGGAACTCGGCCTGGAGAAGGACATCCGGTTCGGCGAGGTCTTCGGAAAGGCCGTCAGCTACGAGGCCAGAGAGGGCGAGCGGCTCCTCGACAGCTCCCTCAAGAACCGCGGTTACCTCTGGCAGGGGCGGGAGAACCAGGGCTTCGTCTTCGATTCGGATCTCGCTCTGGTCACGGACGGGGAGCGGATCGCCAAGGAGGTGGGGGACGACCCGCGGTCGATTCTCAGCGGGCTGACCCAGAGCCACGCGAACTCGAAGACCTGGACCGAGCAGATCGAGCGCTACATCAAGCTGCACCACCCGGACGTGCTCGTGAAGGACGCGAACGTCGGGAAGAGTCTGGCGGCCATCGCCTTCCACGACATCCGGGCGGATGGCATCACGGCCCTCAAGTCGATGTCGCGCAAGGAGCTTGGAAAGGCACTCCCGGCAGAGGCGAGCGCGATCATGAAGGTAGCCGATGATTTCCCGGCGCCCGTCAAAAAACTGCTCGACATGGCCGTCGACACCCGTAACGCACTGGTCGACGGCCTCAACAAGCAGCTGCCGCAGTCCGTCTCCCCGTCCGCACCGAGTGCGAGTACGTCCACGGCCGCTCACGCGGGTGCCGGTACGGGCGGGGGCCGGCTGACCCCGGACGCCGTCCGGATCCTGGACAGCATCACGGGATCGAGCACGGTCGACGGTTCCCGCCGTACGCTCGGCGGCTTCGAGTTCGGAAGGGTCCGGGACACGGGGAGCACGAACCTCATCTCGCGGCCCGTGCTGATGACGGTCACCGAGGGGGACAAGTCGGTCCAGGTGGCCGTCCACCTCAATGTGATGGTCACCCCGAGCGGGAGGCTCGACGGAACGACGGTCACGCTCAACACGACGGACTTCCATCTGACCGCGCGGTCGAAGGCCGCTCAGGTCCTCATCGACAAGTCGGGGCCGTCCGCTCTGACGGCGGACAACTCCATTCATGTGGGGCCGAGCAACGCCAAGACCGGCTGGGACAACAGGGGCGGTCAGCTCAAGAACCTGGCGGACGAACTCGGCATCACGAAGGACAGCCTGGTCAAGGCGCTCGACAGCCGTTTCCCGCCGGGCGAACTGCTCGACACCGTCGCCCTGTTCCAGCGGGACGTGGAGCGTGCCATCGTCCATGCCTCCGCCTCCGAGGTCATCACGGTGGAGTTCCGGGGTGACAAGTCGTTCCCCGTCCGGAGCGACTCCAACGGCGTGTCGCCCAGGAGCGTTTCCGTGCCTGCCGGCGTGGTGGACGATGTCTTCCACGGTGCGGTTCCGGGTGCGGGGCGGGTGGATCTGACGCTGGATCCCGGTTGGGATGCGGCCCGTGGTGCTTCGGTGCCGAACACGGTGAAGCATTCGTGGGTGGATCCGGTGTCGACGCCGCGGGGTGGTGGTGCGCATGCGCCGCGGTACGAGGTGCGTGCTGGTTATGACGTGCGCAGGTTCGAGTTGGGGGACCGCTCGGTCACGGATCTGACGGTGAAGGTGCGTCTGGCCGATGACGGGCTTTCAGCGACTCAGGTCGACGCGTTGTGGGACCGTGCCCTGGTCGGTGTGGAGCGGGTCTTCAACCGCCCGGGTGAGACGCTGCGCGACGGCAGCGTCCTGCACGTCACGCTGGAGCGCGTCACGGGCAATGCGTCGGACGCTCACCTGAATGTGAGGGTGGGTGGTCCGGATGGAGCGATGAACCAGCATCAGTGGCGGATCGACGCCACCGAACAGGATCTCGCCCACGAGCTGGGGCATCAGCTGGGTCTGCGGGACGAGTACCGGGACACCACCGCCGGGCACCGCCCCGAGGTCGACGGCAGCCTGATGGGCAACTACCACAATGCCGCGCCCGAGGGCCTGTCCCAGGGCGGACTGCGGCCCCGCTACCTGGACCTCATCCACGCCCAGGTCGTCAGTCACGACCACGTCCATGTGCCGCACGTCGACGTCGACGCGGTCGACGGGATCGCCCCCCACGCACCGGACGGCAAGGCCAAGGGCAAGGCCAAGGCGAGCACCTCGGCGAGTACCTCGCAGTTGGGGCCTGTGCCGCCCACGTTCACGGAGCGGGCGGACGTCCTACGCTTCAGCGAGGGCTACGGCGACATCGCAAGCCACTACCGGTTGACACCAGTGGCACAGTTCGACGGTGCGGCCAAGGGCGCGCTCCAGGGCGGTGAAGGTACCCGTTTCGTCGCCACGGTCATCGCGACCCCGGACACCGATCTGCTGAAGCTGGCGAAGATGTACGGGACGGCGTTCGGCGACAAGTCGGTGCTGGGCGAGCGGCTCGGCCTGGTCATCGGTGTGAACGGGCGCGCCGGCAGTGAAACCGCGATCGCCGACGCGGTGCGGAAGTTCGCCCGGCAGTGGGCGCAGGAGGGCGACTTCGAGGTCTCCGTCACCGGCTTCACCTGGCGCCAGCCCAATCCCAGGCTCGTGGACGCCGGTACGCAGAAGGAGATCCCCTACGGTGCGCTGCGTGAGGCGGTGGTCCGTGACGATCTCACCCGTGGCATGCTCGACAAGGTCAAGCTGAACGCCAGGGGAGAGGTGTACCTGCACGTCGGTGACGCCGACGTCAAGAGCATGGTCGTCGGCGGCAAGCCGCTCTTCGACCGCGCAGCCGTGAGGATCGAGACGCTGACGGCTCGGAACGGTAACGCTCCCGAGATGGTCAGTGGCGGCTACACGCTCCCCGAGGGGGCCACGCCCAAGGCGAAGGCCGACAGAGCGGCCGCGGAAATCGATCTGGCCGTCCGCGACGTCATGGCGAAGTTCGATTCCCGTACGGTCTACTTCCCGGAGCCCAACAGCTTCGTCCGGGTGAATCCGGACGCTCCGCTCGGCCTCGAGGGCAATATCCGTTTCGGAAAGGCCGGAGACATCGTCTATGAGGCGGAGGAAGGAAGGCACCTCCTCGACAGTGTCTTCAAGAACCGTCAGTTCCTGGGTTGGCAGGGCCGAGAGGACAAGCTCGTCTCGTTCGACTCGAGTCTCGCCCTGGTCACTGATGGGGGGCGTATCGCCGACAAGGTCCGGCCTGACGTACCGAGCACGGTCCTCGACGGTCTGACGCAGAGCCATGCGGACCGGGGCACGTGGACCAAGCAGGTCGAGAGGTACTTGGCGCAGTACCACGGGGGTGTCCTGACGAAGGACCCCAATGTGGGGCGGGACCTCGCTGCTTTCGCCTTCCACGGAATTCAGACGGACGACACCACCCTCCTCAAGGCGATGACCCGGCAGGAACTGGGCAAGGCACTGCCTGCTGAGGCCGATGCGCTCATGGAGGTGGCCAAGGATTTCCCGAAGACCCTCAAGCGACTGCTCGACATGGCCGTCGACACCCGCAACGCTCTGATCGGCGGCATCAAAACGCACGTACCGCAGTCCGTCTCGGCGGCGGCGCCGGCTGCTTCTGGCTCCGCGCGGCTGACCGGGGACGGGGTCCTGGACGCCATCGTCGGCAGGGGCGGCGGGAGGCCCGAGGACGCGCGCCGTACGCTCGGTGGTTTCGAGTTCTGTGTGAAGACCCGTAACAACGGGGGCAACAACCTCATCTCGCGGCCGATCGTCATCACGGTCACGGACGGCGGGACGCAGGCGGAGGTGGCGGTCCACCTCAACGTGGTCCTCACTTCGAGTCATGAGACGCGGGTGGCCGGCGGTTCGTCGGTCACGATCAGTGGGAGCGACTTCCATCTGACCGCGCGTTCGAAGGCTGCCCAGGATCTGATCGACGAGCACGGGCCGTCCATCCTGACGGCGGACAACTCCATTCATGTGGGCCCGAACAATGCCACGCGGGGCTGGAAGAACAATTCCGGTCACACGCAGAACCTGGCGGACGAGCTTGGCGTCTCGAAGGACAGCTTGCTCGATGCGCTCGACAGGCGTTTCCCGCCGGATGGTCTGCTGGACACGCTGGAGCGGCTCCAGCGGGACGTGCGGCACACCGTCGTCCACGGCTCGGCCACGGAGAACGTGACGGTGCGCTGGGAGAGCGGGGACAGGTCCTTCCCGGTGCTGGACGACCCCGCTGGGGTGTCCGCGCGGGCGGTGTCCGCGCCGGCGGGTGCGGCGGACGACTTCCTCCACGGTGCTGGTGACGGCCATGTTGACCTGACGCTGGACCCGGGCTGGGGCGCGGCGCGTGGTGCGGCGGCGCCGAACACGGTGAAGCACTCGTGGGTGGACCCGGTGTCGACGCCGCGGGGCGGTGGCGCCCACGCGCCGCGGTACGAGGTGCGTGCCGGCTTCGACGTGCGTACGTTCCCGTTGGGCGAGCGTTCCGTCACGGATCTGACCGTGCGGGTCCGGCTGGCCGCCGACGGTCTGTCGCCGGCTCAGGTGGACGCACTGTGGGAGCGAGCGCTGGGCGGTGTGGAGAGGGTCTTCAACCGTCCCGGTGAGGTGCTCGGCGACGGCAGTGTCCTGCACGTCACGCTGGAGCGCGTCACGGGCAACGCCGCCGACGCCCACCTGAACGTGAGGGTGGGCGGCCCGGACGGTGCGATGAACCAGCACCAGTGGCGCATCGACGCCACCGAGCAGGACCTCGCGCACGAACTCGGTCACCAGCTGGGTCTGCGGGACGAGTACCGGGACTTGACGGCGGGCCACCGGCCCGAGGTCGACGGCAGCCTCATGGGCAACTACCACAACGCCGCCCCGGAGGGCCTGACCCAGGGCGGACTGCGTTCCCGCTACCTCGAACTCATCCACGCCCAGGTCCGCAACCACGGCCACGACCACGTTCACGTGCCGCACACCCGTGCCGTCACGGACGACGCGGTCGCACCCCCCGCGCCCGGCAAGGGCAAGGGGCGTGCCGACGAGGACGCCGGGTCACTGGACGAGGGGCCGGACCTGACCCCGCGCGCCGACGACCCGCTGACGACGGCGGACGCGGAGGCGGCCGTGCAGGACGCCCGTCGCGATCTCAACCGGGCGCACGCGGAGTTCCGGCGGCTCGAGGCGCTCGACCTGGTCGGGAGGGGGTCCTCGAACAGGACCGGGCTGGACGTGGCGCGCGAGCAGGTCGTGACCGCGGAGGTCCGGCTCGCCGAGGCGGAGGCCGCCGAGCTGAGGGTGGCGGCGGCCGAACACGCGTCGCCCGCGCCCGTGCCGTCCGTCCCGCCGGTGCCACCCGTGCCGCCCGTACCGCACGCGCATGACGGGACCCCCGGTTCGGGCCCGGCCTCGTCGCTGCGGGACACGGACTCGCTGTCCGGCACGGAGACGTTCCCCACCGCACACGGATACTTCTCGGAGCTCACCGAGCCCCATCCGCGCCAGATCGACGAGGTCGACGGGACCTTCACCCGGTACGACGAGCACGGCGCTCCCGTCGCCACCGGCCGGCCGCTCCCGGCGCTGCCGGGCGTGCCGGACGGCCTGAACCTGGTCACCCCGGCGCAGGGTGCCGCCTGGCTGGAGGACGCGACCGGCACGCGCATCGCCCACTTCCGCGGGCAGGAGGTCACCGCCACGGCCGACGGCCTGCGGGTGACCCACGTGCACACCGGCGGGCCGCGGGACGGGGAGTTCATCCAGATAGGCACCGACGGCACCCTGGTCAAGCAGGGCTTCAACGTCCTCGACAAGGGCAGGCCCACCGCCTACCAGTACGTCCTCGACCACCCGAACGGCGTGTGGGAGCGGACCGGGCCCGACGGCGCCGGCGCGGGGGTGTTCCACCACGGCAAGGCGGACCTGACGGGCGCCGCGAACGGCCGCGTGGTGCTGCTCAGCGACACCGGCGCACCGGTACCGGTCTTCGAGCGCCGGCCGCTGCCCGGCGGCGGCCTCCTCGACTCGTTCCGCCGCACCGACACCATCGACTTCGGCCGTATGAACCCCCGTACGAGCTGGGCGCGCTGGGGCGACGATGCCACCCTGTCCGGCGCGGGCATCCGCGAGTACGACACCGCGGGCACCGGCTGGCGCGACCTCGACGCGCGCGGCAACGTCGTCCACGAGTACCAGGCCGGTCTGCAGAAGCACGGCAACGGCACCGGCCACACGCTGGCACTCGGGAACGAGGACGGCCGGCTGCGCTGGCACCGCTACGACGGGGCATCGAGGGAGCTGGCCGCGGGCCCGCGGACCCCGGACCGGTACGACTCCGGCTGGACCGACCTCGCCGACGACGGGCGGACCCTCGTCCAGCGCAAGTGGGGCATGGGCCACCTGCCCGAACACGCCGGGCAGTACGAGGAGCACACGCTCGTGCAGGACGCCGCCGCACCCGGCGGGTGGAAGACCGACGGGACCTGGCAGCGCCAGTCGCCGCACGGCAAGGAGGTCGGCAAGGCCGAGGTCGTCGACGGCCACCTGCTGGTCACCGAGCGGTGGCGTGAACAGCGCCCGCCCGTCTGGGTCCGCAAGGGCTTGCTGCCGGGTGCAGGGCACGCGGAGGGCGCCTACGCCCATGTGCTCGGCGACAACGCGTACCAGCTGTTCACCTGGGAGAAGCGGCCCGTCGGGGACGGCGCCGGTTCCGGAACCTCGGGCGTGCGGTACGTCGGTCTCGACGGCGGCACCCTGGATCTGGCGGCGAACGGCGACTTCGCGCGCCTGACGACCAAGCTGCACGACGGCACGACGCTGAAGGTCGGCGACCACGCCGGCGGCCCCGGCTACCCCCCGGCCGACGCCTCGTACGTGCCCTGGGAGGACTCCGGCGGCAGGCACGGCTACCGCGTCCCGCAACAAGGCGCTCCCGACGGCCCGCTGTGGCAGGACCGCTTCCAGGGGCCGGACGGGCGCCTGAGGGTCGCGCGCGAGGGCCTGCCGGACGGAGTCGTGCGCGAGTACGTCGATGCGCCGGTCGTCGGGCATCCCTCCGGCCGCGGCAGCTGGGTCACCCGTGACGCCCACGGCAACCTGACCGGGATGCGGCACCCGAACCCCAACGGCGCCGCGAACAGCTTCATCGAGGGCACGGGGCGGGCGGACTCCGCGAAGTGGACGTGGCGGGAGACGGACGCCCAGGGCAACCACCTCGGCCGCTCCGGCTCCAGGGAGTTCTTCCGCGGCTCCAACGACCCGATGCGGTCCTGGGACGACTCCTTCCGCGACCTCGACGCGAACCGCAACCTGGTCCGCGAGCGCCGCATGCTCGACAAGGGCCGCTTCGTGGACGCCTGGCGCGACCCCGCCCGCAACGAGCGCTGGCTGACCGCCGAGTTCCAGCGCGACGGCTCACCGGCGACCGCACCCGGCCAGGGCGGCCAGGTCCGCACCTGGTGGAACCGGGCCACGGGCACCTGGGACGACCAGTGGAGGCCCGGCGCCCGCCACTTCCGCGACGAACTGCGGTCCGCCGACGGCACCAGGGTCGTCCTGCGCGACACGCCGCTGCATCTGGACGGCCCGGCACGCGTCCGCGAGTACGGCCGCACGGCCGGCGAGCCCGGCGCGGTCTGGAAGGAGTTCGACCACGGCTCCGTCGTCCGCGAGCGCACGGCCGAGACGGGCCCCGGCGGCACCGTCACCGGATACCTGGAGACCGACGCCTGGCGCGGCCAGTGGAACCGTTACGACGCGCGGGGCGAGCTCGTCGCCCAGCGCACGGACAGCGGCCTGGTCTGGGAGCGCCGCGGTCCGCTCGGCCAGATGAAGCTGGTCGGCAACGAGTACGACTACCGCGGGCCGCTGACCGAGATCCGCGGCTGGGGGCGCCGGATCCGCGAGTCCCAGCGCATGCCCTGGTCCGGGACGATGCTCCCCGACGGTGCGGGTGCGGCGCTGCGCGAGGCGCGGTACGAACCGTACTGGCGGACGGTGGCGTACAAGGCCGCCGTGGAGTTCGGCCAGGAGTTCGTCCTGGAGTTCGGTGCCAACCTGGCCGTGAACGGCATTGTGGCCGCGGCCCAGGACAAGCCGTTCACCGGCAAGGACGTGCTGAAGGCGTTCGCCAACGCCGCCGTGTCCTCGGGCGTCAAGACCGGGTTCGGCATCGCCGTGCACGAGAACCGGGCCGCCGGGTTCCGCGAGCTCGGCAACCTCAAGGCGACCCTGGCCAACATCGACGGCGGCAAGCACCCGCAGCGCAGGCCGTTCAACCACGACAAGACCTGGTCCAACGAGTGGGCCGGGAACGAGACCCCCACCCGCTGGCGCGGAGGCATCTACGACTTCACCTTCAGCGCGGGCACCAGCGTGATCTCGGGATGGGTCAACGGCGCCATGAACGCCGCGGTGTGGGGCGTCAGCGACGCCAACGGGAACACGGTCAAGCTCAGCGGCGCGGACGCCTTCCTGGACGGCGGCATCAACGCCGCGGCGGCCCTCACCACGTCGGCCTCCACCGCCCTGGTCAAGAACGTGCTCGTGCTGGGCGGCGGCAGCCGGCTCTTCCACCGGCAGGGCTTCGCGGACTTCTGGATCCAGCTACCCTTCAAGATCTTCGAGAAGTCGATCCAGTCGGTTTACCTGACCGGTGCGTACCGTGCGAGCATCAACCCGTCCTGGTACCAGGTACCGCCGCCCGGCACGCAGCAGCAGTAGAGGATCCGGAACATGACCCGTCACACCGTGGCCCCCAAAGGACAAGGCGGCCGCGGCGCCTTCCACCGGATCGCCGACGCGGTGCGCGCCGCCGCCCCCGGCGACGTGGTGGTGATCGCCCCGGGCACCTGGACCGAGGCCGTGGTGCTGGACCGCGCCGTCGTGCTCACGGCCGAGCACGGCCGCGGCAGCGTCGTGCTGGCCGCGCCTCCCGGGGACCGGCCCGCGCTGACCGTCGACGGCCCGGACTGCGCCGTGCACGGCGTCACCGTGTGGGGCGCCGACGACGGCGCCCCCGCGATCGCCGTCTCGCCGGGCGCCGGGCTGGTCCTGGAGGACTGCGCCGTCGAGGGCGGCCGTATCCAGGCCCGCGGCCCGGAGGACGAGGAGAGCGGGACGACCGCCCTGATCCTGCGGCGCTGCCGCCTCGAACGCGCCCGGCTGGCCGGCCTGCACCTGGCCGGGGCGGTCCGCGCCCGGGTGGAGGACACCAGCGTCACGGGCGTGGACGGCACGGGCGTCGTGCTGTCGGGCACGGCCCGGCTGGACGCGGCCCGGCTGCGCCTGGACCGTACGACGGGATCGGGCGTCCGGCTGCGCGGCAGCGCACGCCTGCGGCTCGCCGACTCCACGCTGACCGGCACCGGCCGGGCCGGGCTGCTGCTGGAGGAGGCCGCCGAGGCCACGGCCGGCGAACTGCGGATCGAGTCGCCCGGCGCGGCCGGTGTGCACGTGACCGGAACGGCGCGCGCCGAGCTCACCGACTGCCGGATCCGCGGCGCCTCCGCCAGCGGGGTGGTCGTCCAGGACAACGGCGTGTTCAACGCGCAGGGCTGCGCCGTCGCCGACGCCGGCGCCAACGGGCTGCTGGTCACGGGCGCCGCGCAGGCCCGCCTCGCGGACTGCCGGATCGACCGCAGCGCCTTCAGCGCCGTCCACCTGTCCGGCACGGCCACCGGGCAGCTGACCGACTGCCTCGTCCGCGACTGCGCCGAGCACGGCGTCCACGCGGCGGGCGAGGCCCGCCTCGACCTCGCGGACTGCGGGATCAGGAACGTGGGCATGACCGGCGTCGCCGTGGACGAGCAGGCCGTGGCGACGGTCACCGGCTGCCGCATCGACGACGTCGCGACGGGCATCGGCGTCGGCTCGGCCTCCGAGAGCAGGGTCGAGCACACCACGGTCACCGGCACCAAGGACATCGGGGTGCGGGTCGCGACCGGTGGTACCGCGGTCCTCACCGGCATACGGGTCACCGGGGCGGGCGCGGCGGGCGTCGTCGTCGACAAGGGAGCCGAAGCCACCGTCAACGGCGGCTCGGTGGAGGACTGCGCGGGCTCCGGCGTCGTCGTGTGGACCGGGGCACGGCCCACGGTCGCGGACCTGCGCATCGACCGGCCCGCCAAGAACGGCGTCTTCCTCGCCGAGGGTGCGGGCGGCACCTTCACCTCCCTCGACGTGTCCGGCTCCGGGTTCCCGGCGCTCCACGTGGGCGCGGGGGCGGACCCCGTACTCCGGCACTGCCGGATCCGCGACTGCGCGGACGCGCTCGGCACGGACGAGGGCGCGGCCCCGCAGCTCGACGACTGCACCGCGGACGGCGTCCCGCTGACGTTCGGGGAACCCGCGGCCGCCCCGGCGGTGCGCGCCGCCCCGGGCGTACCCGGCGCCCCGCCGGCAGGGACGCGCCCGCCGGCCACCGCCGACGAGGAGGAAGCGCCCGAGGAGACCCTGGAGGACCTGCTGGGCGAGCTGAACGCCCTCGTCGGCCTCGACCGCGTCAAGCGCGACGTCGGCTCGCTGGTGAAGCTGATGCAGACGGTCCGGCGCCGTGAGGAGGCCGGGCTGCCCGCCCCGCCGCTCAGCCGGCACCTGATCTTCGCGGGCAACCCCGGCACCGGCAAGACCACCGTGGCGCGCCTGTACGGCCGGCTCCTGAAGGCGCTCGGACTGCTGCGCGAGGGCCACCTCGTGGAGGTCGACCGTACGGCCCTGGTCGGCGAGTACGTCGGCCACACCGGCCCCAAGACCACCGCCGCCTTCAACCGCGCGCTGGGCGGCGTGCTCTTCATCGACGAGGCCTACACCCTCGCCCCGGTCGGGGCCGGGAACGACTTCGGCACGGAGGCCGTCGGCACCCTGGTCAAGCTCATGGAGGACCACCGCGACGACGTCGTCGTCATCGCGGCCGGCTACCCCGGCGACATGGACCGCTTCATCAGCTCCAACCCGGGCCTGTCCTCCCGGTTCGGCCGCACGCTCCTCTTCGAGGACTACGCCGCGGACGAACTGGTCTCGATCGTCGAGTACCAGGCCGCGGAGCACCAGTACGAACTCACCCCCGCCGCCCGCGAGGAGCTCACCCGCCTCTTCGAGCTCCTCCCGCGCGGCGAGGGCTTCGGCAACGGCCGTTCCGCGCGCCAGATGTTCCAGGAGATGACCGAACGGCAGGCGCAGCGCGTCGCCGAGCTTGACGACCCGACCCCGGACCAGCTCATGGCCCTGCAGGACCAGGACCTCCCCCAGCCCGCGAACCGCGGCTGACCGCCCGGGGCCGCGTGGCGGTCCGGCGCGCGTGTCCGGGCCGCGGGCCGCTCGTGGTCCTGGCGGCCCAACGACCTCGCGCGGCCCGTGGCGGCGTCAGTCGCCGGGGGCGGGCGCGGCGGGGGCCAGGCGCGTCTCCATCCGGGCCACCACCTGCTCCTGGGCGCGGCGGCGCGCGGCGGAGAGCCTGCGGTCGAGGACGAAGACCGGCAGGAGCCACGCCCAGCCCCACACGACCAGCCCGTGGGCGAGGTCGACAGAGCGCAGCAGCGCGTTCGTGCCGTAGGCGAGGACGGCGGCGGCCGCCCAGGCAGGTGCCCGGTGCCGGGCGAGCAGTCGCAGGGGCGCCTTCGCCGGGCCGGACAGTTCGGCGAGCGTGGCCGCCAGCACGGCGGCCCGGTGGTCCTCCGGCCGGCCCCGCGACCATGCCTCGGCGCGGTGCCGGGCCTCCTCCGCCGTGCTGTCGCGCAGGGCGTGCGCGAGGTCGTCGCTCTGCGCCTGGGCGCTGCCCTGCTCCAGCCGGGCGGCCGCCGCCTGCATGCGGACGTCCTCCCACCACGAGCGCTGCGACCACCGCAGAGCCGCCTGGGCGCGCTCGGTCTCCGGGGCGTCGGGTGCGAGGCGCTCGAGCCGTTCCAGCAGGGTCCGCGCGCGGGCGGCCCGCCCGGGGTGCTCGAACGCGTCGGCGGCGAGGCAGAACCCGGCGTACCCGGCGAGCAGTCCGAGGTGGTCCGGGGCGAGTTCCAGTCCCGCCCGGAAGGCCTTCTCCGCCTCGTCGTCGTGGTCGTCCTCGTCCTCGCCGACGTGCCCGAGGGCCAGCCAGCAGTGGAGGTCGGCGGACGTGGGGTCCTGCCGCAGCCCTTCCCGGGCGGTCCTGCGCACCGCCGCGTGGCCGCCCGCGGCGTGGAGGTCGGCGCAAAGGCCCAGGTACTCGTCCGTCGTCGTCATGTGTCCCGCCCCTGAATTCGTGCGCCCCGTTCGGGGCCGCACCACTGTGTGGCATGCGAACGCGCACGTCAACGCGGATTCGGGGCTTCGGGGCGGGGCGTCCTACAGGTCGAGCACCACGTCCGTGCGCGGCTGCGAGCAGCAGATGAGGGCGTTGCCCTCGGCGGGTTCGTCGACGGGCTCCGGCGCGTATGCGACACCGCCCGTCAGGACCTGGGTCTCGCAGGTGTGGCAGACCCCGGTGCGGCACGACCAGCGGGTCGGCACGTCGCACGCCTCCGCGAGTTCGAGGAGCGTGCCGTACGCCGGGTGCCACGGCACGCTCAGGCCGCTGCGGGCGAAGGACACCGATGGACCCGTCGGCTCGCCGGGAGGGGCAGCGGGCGGGTGCGGGGTGCGGGCCGTCGCGTCGACCACGCCGGGGTTGATCGAGGACAGCGCGCCGAAGGTCTCCCGGTGGATGCGGTCCGCGGCCAGTCCCCCCGCTGCCAGCGCCTCCGCCATGTCGTCCATGAAGCCCTGCGGTCCGCAGATGTAGGCGTCCGCGTCCGGCGGCAGGTCCAGCGCGGCGATCCGCGCCGTGTCGAGCCGGCCCGCCCCGGTGTAGTCGGCGCCCGCACGGTCGCTCTCGCGCGGCCTGCTGTAGGCGATGTAGGCGTGCGCGCCCGCCATCTTTCCCACCAGGGCCCGGGACTCCGCGGCGAACGGATGGCTCTCGCCGTCGCGTGCCACGTGCAGCCACCACACCTCGCGCCGGCCGCACGCGTCGGCCAGCGCGTACAGCATCGCCATCACCGGTGTGGCGCCCACCCCCGCGGACAGCAGCACCACCGGCGTGTCGCCCTCCCCGAGGACGAATGTGCCGCGCGGCGCGGCGACGTCCAGCAGGTCGCCCTCCCGCACGTGCCGCCGCAGGAAGCCGCTGCCCGCGCCGTGCGGCTCCTGCTTGACGCTGATCCGGTACTCCGCCGCGCCGGGCCGCCCCGACAGGGAGTACGTGCGGATCAGCGGCGGCCCGTCGGGGTCCGGCCGCATACGGACGGTGAGGAACTGGCCCGGCATTCCGGCCGGCAGCGGACTGCCGTCCTGAGCGGCCAGCGTCAGCGAGAAGATGCTGCTGCTCTCGTCCCGGACCCGGGCCACCCGTAGCGGGCGGAAGCCCGGCCACGCCGGGGGAGGGGCCGCCGTGCCGGTCAGCCCGGGGTTGCCCGCCGCGCCGCCACCGTCCCCCGCCGGGGCGTCGAGCAGCGCCCGCATCGAGGCCTGCCACCCCGGGCTCAGCGCCGGGATGCGCAGGGCGCGCTCGACCTGGTCCCGGGGATGCCCGGGCAGGTACAGCAGCGCGTCGATGTCGGCAACGGTCATCGCCTCCGGCCCGGTCCCGAGCTTGACGATGTCGTCGCCCGCGGCGACCTCGCCCTCCTCCAGCACCCGCAAGTAGAAGCCCGGGCGCCGGTGGGCCACCAGCAGCGCGGCCATCCTGGGCTCCGCCATGCGCATCCCGACCCGGTAGCAGGTCACGCGCGGCTGCGTGACCTCGAAGACCGCGCCGCCGATGCGGTACCGGTCCCCGATGCACACCTCGTCGTCGGGCAGCCCGTCCACGGTGAAGTTCTCGCCGAAGTTGCCGAAGGTGAGGTCGTCCCGCCCGAGCTCCTTCTGCCAGTGGCGGTACGAGTCCAGCTGGTACACCAGCACCGCCCGCTGCTCGCCGCCGTGCCCGCCGAGGTCGCCCTGCCCGTCGCCGTCGATGTTGAGCCGCCGGACCATGCGCGGCCCGGAGACCGGCTCCTTCCAGACGCCCGTGTACGTCGTCCGGCCCTGCCACGGCACGTTCTTGGGCATACCGACGCTCACGGCGACCAGTGTGGCCATGCGCCATCTCCCTCGTAGCGCGAGCCCCCGCCTCCCGGCCACCGTATTACGCCCGTCGTGCCGCGCAACCCGGCCGAGGGGACGGTCCCCGGCGCCCCGGGGCGGGCGGTGCCCCGCGATCACCACCGCCTAGGGTGGGGATCCCGGCCCCGGCCGGGATTGCGGGCGGGCACGACGGTGTTCACCCACCCGACAGCCGCCGGCCCCTCGATGGACGGAGACCAGCACCACCCATGTCCACCACCGTTGATCACGCCCACCCCGCGGAGTCCGACGGCGAGCCCGCCCGGGCCGACGCGGCACCCGCCCTGGACAACCCGGTGTGGGCCGCCCTCACCGGGCCGCACGCCGGTTTCGCCGAGGTCCGCGGCCGAGCCGCCCGCTACCGGTCCGACGTGTCCGTCTTCGCGGGCCTCGCCGACCCGGCCGACCCCGCCGCCTGGGACGACCTGGCCCAGCTGCTCGGCCCAGGCGGTACCGCCCTGGTGACCGGCTCACCGGTGATCCCCGAGGGCTGGGAGGTCGTGGAGGGCGGCGAGGGCATGCAGATGGTCGACACCGCGCTCCACGCCGAGCACGCCCCGGAGGCCGTACGCCTCGGCCCCGCCGACGTCGACGACGTCATGGACCTGATCGCCCGCACGCGGCCCGGCCCCTTCCTGCCGAAGACCCTCGAACTCGGCACGTACCTCGGCATCCGGGAGGACGGCCGGCTGATCGCCATGGCCGGGGAGCGCATCCAGCCGCCCGGCTGGACGGAGATCAGCGCCGTCTGCACCCACCCGGACCACCGCGGCCGCGGCCTGGCGACCCGGCTGATGAGCGCCGTCGCGGCGGGCATCAAGGAGCGCGGGGACACCCCGCTGCTGCACGCCGCTGCGAGCAACACCAACGCGGTACGGCTCTACGAGTCGATCGGCTTCAGCCACCGCCGCCGCACCCTGTTCCTGCTGGTCCGCGCACCGGGAGCCCGGGCCTAACCCCGGTCGGTCCGCTTCTGGTGCTCGCCCGCCCGGGCGGGGGCCTCGGGGCGGACGGTCGCGTCGGCGGTGCCGGCGGCCAGTGAGCCGAGCAGGGCCAGCGAGCGTGCCGCCTCCGATCCGGGCTCGGCGTGGTAGATCACCAGGACCTGGCCCTCGGCGCCGTTGACGCTCAGCTTCTCCCGGTACAGGTCCATGTCGCCGACCTGCGGGTGCCGCATCCGGGCGATCGCGCCCTCGCGCCGGTGCACGTCGTGGCGCGCCCACAGCATCCGGAAACGGTCGCTCTTCAGCGAGAGCTCGCCCACGAGCGCGGCCAGCCGGGGGTCGTCGGGGTCGGGCCCGGCCACCGCGCGCAGACTCGCCACCGCGTTCACCGTCGCGGTCTGCCAGTCCCGGTGCAGCTCCCGCTCCTCCGGGTCCAGGAACGCCGCGCGGAGCCGGTTCACCCCCGGCACGTTGTTCGGCGACAGTGCCCGCGCCAGGGCGTTCGCGGCCAGGACGTCGAGGTACTTCCCCTGTACGAGCGCCGGCATCGGCAACTGCCCGAGCAACTGGAGGACGTGGCCCGGCACCTTCTCCTGCGCGGGGCGCCTGGCCCTGCGCGGCTTGGGTCCCACCAGCCCGATCAGGTACGCCGTCGCGTCGGCGTCCAGCCGCAGCACACCCGCGAGCGCCTCAAGGACCTGCACGGACGGATTGCGGTCCCGCCCCTGCTCCAGCCGGAGGTAGTAGTCCGAGCTGATGCCCGCGAGCATGGCGACCTCCTCGCGCCGCAGCCCCGGCACGCGCCGCAGCCCACCGCCGTTGAGGCCGACGTCCTCGGGCCGTACGAGTTCCCGCCGGGCCCGCAGGAAGTCACCGATCACATTCGAGGCGTCCATGCGCCCCACGCTAGTTCGCCCCCCGCCCCCGTGCCTGGCCCTGCCGCCCCCAGGAACGGCCCGCCGGTGACCGTCCGGGAGGATGGCCGCATGGCTGACGGGAACTCGGGCCTCGCCCGTGGGGACGTGCTCGACGAAGGACGTGCGCTGGCGCTGATCGGCGCCGCGTCCACTGTGGAGCGCCTCCCCGTGGGTGGTGCGACGATGATCATCGGCACCGCCGGGACGCTGATCATCGTGGCGGCGGGGGACGTACCGGGGCGCAGCGGTGTGTGGAACGCCCAGGAGCTTCGTCTGCTCGGCCCCGCACCGGCATCGGTGCTGGAGCGGCTCTGGGAGTGGGCCGGCTTCCATCTGCTCGTCCGCGTGGACGAGGGACTGCTCTACCTCGGCACGGGCCACGCGGAACAGATCGGTTCACACCTTCCTCCCGGCGGCACCGCGTACGAACTCGACGACTGCAAAATACGACCGGAGACGCCCCTCGGCCGGGCGCTGCTCCAGCGGGTCCGCCCGCCGCACCCCGTCGCGACCCGCCCCGGCCTGGAGTGGCTGGACCATGTGAACGGCGACCGTGCCCTCGCCCTGGAGCGGTTCGTCACGGGCTGGTACCCGGCCACCGCCGACGACGGGGAACCACCGGTCGTACCTGGCGGCTGCGCGGACCTGCCCGGAGGGCTCGGGCAGCTCTACCGACTGGCCGCGCGGCGTCCCGGCGTCCTGGGCGTCCAGAACCGCATGGTCGAAGACCCCGGCCGGGAGACCGACGTCTGCGGCGACATGCGTGTCCTCGGCGTCGAGAACCAGGGAGGGTTCCGCTGGTCCACGCTGTGGACGCCCGGCGAGCCCGAGGACGACCCCACCGTCTGGCACCGAGTGGACGACGAACCGCCGGTCGCCGAGAACGAACCCCTCAGCGGCTTCCTCCTCCAGTTCTCGCTCTACGAGGCCGCGATGGGCGCCGACTATGTGGCGCTGGCACACGGAATCAGCGGAGCCGAGGTCGAGCCGCTCACCCGGGAACTGCGCCCGGTTCCCCTCCGGCCCCTGGAGCCCAGGTCGGCCAGGCGTTTCCACGTGGCACCCGGGCTCGTCCTGAGCGTTTCGAAAGGGTGGAGGGAGAACGCGTACGACGTTCGGGCCGGAGCCACCGACCGCGGCGCTCTGGGGCCCCTGGCCCACGACGCCGTCGACTGGCTGCACTTCGACGCGTGACCCCGCGCCGTGCGGAGATCAGGCGCCGGCCTCCAGGCACAGCACCGGTACGCGCTGGACGAGGTTGTTGGCGAAGCCGCCGCGGTTCCAGGGCTGTTCCAGCGGCTGGGTGTGGCCCTCCGCGTCGGTGGCGCGGACGCTGAGCACGTGGTGGCCGGGCGTCGCCTCCCAGGTGGTGTGCCAGTGCCGCCAGGCCCAGGGGTGGCCCTCGTCGGCGAGTGCGGCCGCCTGCCAGGTGTGGCCGCCGTCCGTGCTCGTCTCGACGCCGACGACCGGCGCGCGGCCGGACCAGGCCCGGCCCTCCAGGCGCTGCGGGCCCGGCCGGACGACACGGGTGCGCGTCATGAAGTCGGGGAAGCCGGGCGGCACCATGAGGGCGCGCGGCGCGATGCGGGTCACCGGCTCGCCCGGCTCGTCGGGCTCCTGCCGGAAGCGGTACGCGACGGACTGCTGGAAACCGGTGAACGGCGTGTCCGTGAGCGTGATGTCGCGCAGCCACTTCACGTGCGCCATGCCGTACCAGCCGGGGACGACCAGGCGGACGGGGTGCCCGTGCTGCGGCGGCAGGGGCGCGCCGTTCATGGCGTACGCCACCAGGACCTCGGGGTCCTCGGCGGTGGCGGCCGCGACCGTGAGCGAGCGCTGGTAGTCCTGTTCGACCCCGCGCTCCACGCCGTGGTCGGCGCCGGTGAAGACCGCCTCGACGGCGTCGGGCTCCACGCCCGCCTCCCGCAGCAGCGTGCGCAGCGGCACGCCCGTCCAGTCGGCCGTACCGACCGCCTCGGTCAGCCAGGGCTGGCTGACCGGGCGCGGGGTCAGTCCGGCGCGGCCGTTGCCCGCGCACTCCATGGTGACCCGGTGCGTGACGGCCGGATACCGGCGCAGGTCGTCCACGGACAGGTCCAGCGGGGTACGGACCCTGCCGCCGACGGTGAGCCGCCAGGTCCTGGCGTCGGCCGGCGGGATGTCGAAGTGGACCAGTACGTAGTGCAGGCCGGGCGGCGTGACGTCGTAGCGCAGGGCCTCCAGGGGGAGCGCGTGGTTGCGGGCCGCCAGGCCCAGTTCGTCCATGCCGATGCCCTCGGCCGGGTCGGCCAGCCGGGACGCGGCGCTCACGTGCGCGATGTTCGGATCATCCACCCCACCAGTGTGCCCCGGCAGGTCAGTGCCGGGCACGGTCGAGCAGCGCCCGCAGCACTGGACGCCGCGGCGACTCGCGGGGCAGGGCGCGCAGCGTCGCCTGCAGCAGGTCGACGTCGCCGTGGTTGCCGGGCCGGTCCAGCCAGTCGAGCAGCAGCCTGGCGTCGCCCCGGTCACGCAGGGCGCGACGCAGCCCACAGTGGAGTTCCTCGCGCGCGTCGACGATGGCCGGGGCGTCCGAAGCGGGCAGCAGCGCCCCGGGGTAGCGGGCCAGGGCCCGGCGGTGGGCGCCGCGCGCGAGGAGGGCCCGGACCTCGTCCGCGTCCGTGGTGGCCGGCAGCAGCAGCCGGTACGGGCGCGAGCCCAGCACCTGCGGGCCGAGCAGCCGGCGCAGCCGCGACATCTCGGCCCGCATGGTGACCCGGGCCGATTCGTGCTCGTGCAGCCGGACCGCCAGCGCGTCGGCGCCCAGCCCGCGTGGATGCCGGGCCAGCAGGAAGACGATCTCCGAATGGCGAGGGCTCAGTTCGACCGTGCCGTACGGGGAGGTCAGCTGTGCCCGGTCACGGGCCAGCACCTCCAGCCGGGCCGTCGCGGTCCCCGCGGCCGGTGCCGATCCCGGGGCGGCCGGCAGCACGCCGCGCAGCCGCAGCAACCGCAGTTCGGCCTCCGCCGCCGCCACGGTGGCGCGCACCAGGGCCAGGGCGTGCGGCGCCGCGATGTGGTCGCCGCCGGTCAGGTCGATGACGCCGATGACCGCGCCGGTGTCCGGGTCGCGGACCGGGGCCGCCGAGCAGCTCCACGGGTGCACCGGACGGATGAAGTGCTCGCCCGCGTAGATCTGCAGGGGCCGCCCGAGCGCGACCGCGGTGCCGGGTGCGTTGGTGCCGGCCGCGTCCTCGGCCCACTCCGCGCCCTCGACGAAGCCGATCCGTTCGGCCCGCGCGGCCAGCCCCGGGGTCCCCTCGACCCACAGCAACCGGGCGTGCTCGTCGCCGACCGCCACCAACTGGGCGCTGTCCTGCGCCGGTTCGACGAGCAGGCTGCGTACGACGGGCAGCACCGCCGCCATCGGGTGCTGCCGCCGGTAGTCCCGCAGCTCCGCGGCGCCGAGCCCGGGGGAGCGGGGGCCGTCGGCCTCCGGGTCCACGCCGCGGCTGAGCGAGCGCTGCCAGGAGTCGCGGACGACGTCGCGCACCGGGCGCGGGGGGCGACCCGTCGTCAGGAACTCCTCGTGGGCGCGCGCCACGTCCCGCCGCAGGAGGTCCGGATCGGTTCCCGGCGGCCAGGCCGCGTAGGACGCCGCGTACGAGACAGTCATGGCCGTCCCCGGAAGTAGGCACGGACCGGTGCCCGGCGGCACCGGGTGGGGTGCTGCCGAGTGTAGTTCCGCGGTGGCGCTCCGCCGCAACCCTGTTGCAACCTTGCGTGTCCTACGGTCGCGCCGAACGCCGTCCGCAACGGAGCGGGTGGCACGCAATGGGAGGCCGCCCCATGACCCGGTACGCCAACCCCGGCTCCGACGACGCGATCATGAAGTACCAGCCCCGCTACGACCACTGGATCGGCGGCGAGTACGTGCCGCCCGCCCGCGGCGAGTACTTCGAGAACCCGACCCCGGTCACCGGGGAGACCTTCACCGAGGTCGCCCGCGGCACCGCCGAGGACGTCGACCGGGCCCTCGACGCCGCCCACGCGGCCGCGCCGGCGTGGGGCCGTACGTCGGTGACCGAGCGGGCCAACATCCTGAACAAGATCGCGGACCGCATGGAGGCGCACCTGGAGGAACTGGCCGTCGCCGAGAGCTGGGAGAACGGCAAGCCGGTCAGGGAGACCCTCGCCGCGGACATCCCGCTGGCCATCGACCACTTCCGCTACTTCGCGGGTGCCATCCGCGCCCAGGAGGGCAGCCTCGCCGAGATCGACGACGACACCGTCGCCTACCACTTCCACGAGCCCCTGGGCGTCGTCGCGCAGATCATCCCCTGGAACTTCCCGATCCTGATGGCGACGTGGAAGCTCGCCCCGGCCCTCGCCGCGGGCAACGCCGTCGTCATCAAGCCGGCCGAACAGACCCCGGCCTCCATCCACTTCTGGATGAGCCTGATCGCCGACCTGCTGCCGCCCGGCGTGGTCAACATCGTCAACGGCTTCGGCGTCGAGGCCGGCAAGCCGCTCGCCTCCAGCCCGCGCGTGGCCAAGGTCGCCTTCACCGGTGAGACGACCACGGGCCGGCTCATCATGCAGTACGCCTCGCAGAACCTGAGGCCCGTCACCCTGGAGCTGGGCGGCAAGAGTCCCAACATCTTCTTCGACGACGTCTCCAGCGCGGACGACGACTTCTACGACAAGGCGCTCGAGGGCTTCACGATGTTCGCCCTCAACCAGGGAGAGGTCTGCACCTGCCCGTCCCGCGCGCTGATCCAGGGCGGCCACTACAACGCCTTCCTCGAGGCGGCCGTCACCCGCACCGAGAAGATCGTCCAGGGCCACCCGCTGGACATCTCCACCATGATCGGTGCCCAGGCCTCCAACGACCAGCTGGAGAAGATCCTCTCCTACTTCGACATCGGCCAGCAGGAAGGAGCCAAGGTCCTCACCGGCGGCGAACGCGCCGACCTGGGCGGCGAACTGGCCGGCGGCTACTACGTCCGGCCGACCATCCTCGAGGGCGACAACCGCATGCGCGTCTTCCAGGAGGAGATCTTCGGCCCCGTCGTCGCCGTCACCTCCTTCGGCGACTTCGACGACGCCATCGCCACCGCCAACGACACCCTCTACGGCCTCGGCGCCGGCGTGTGGACCCGCGACGGCAGCACCGCCTACCGCGCCGGCCGCGCGATCCAGGCGGGCCGCGTCTGGACCAACTGCTACCACGCCTACCCGGCGCACGCCGCCTTCGGCGGCTACAAGCAGTCGGGCATCGGCCGCGAGACGCACAAGATGATGCTCGACCACTACCAGCAGACCAAGAACCTGCTGGTCAGCTACTCCCCGAAGAAGCTCGGCTTCTTCTAGGACGCCGCGTGAGGGGTGCCTGGCCCGGCCGGGGCCGGGCACCCCTGTCAGGTGTGGGTGAGGCGGACGCAGGCCGCGGCGACTTCGCGGAGGTCGCCGGTGCGGCGCAGCAGGTCGCGTTGGACGCGGGCGCCGTTGCCGGTCTTGAGGAGCCCGGCGAGGGCGTCCTGCGCGGGGACCAGGTCGCCGTTGTCCTCCAGGGCGTCGCGTACGAGGTCGAACAGCGCGCGGACCACGGCCTCGGCCGGGGCGGGCTCCATGGTCACCGGGTGGACCAGGCGGCCGTCGATGCCCTCGCGGGCCGCCCTCCAGGTCGCCAGCCGCAGCAGGGCCACGCCGTGCGCTGACGGCGGCTCACCGGCCCGCCACGCGCGGGCCGCGGTCTCCACCAGCGCCCGCACCAACGTCGCCAGCAACGCGGTCGCGGACGCGTCCAGGCACACGTCCGCGACGCGGACCTCGACGGTCGGGTAAGCGTGCGACAGCCGGGCGTCGAAGTACACCATGCCCTCATCGCGGAGGGCGCCGGTGGCGATCATGGCCCGCACCTGCTCGTGGTAGGCGGCGGCGGAACCGAACGGTTCCACCGGCCCTGCCGACGGCCACCTGCCCCACACCCGGCTGCGGTAGCTCGCGTAGCCGCTGTCCCGGCCCTGCCAGAACGGCGAGTTCCCGCTGAGCGCCAGCAGCACCGGCAGCCAGCAGCGGATCCGGTCCAGGACCGCGACGCCCTCCTCGTCGGACTCCACCGACACATGGACGTGGCAGCCACAGGTCAGCGTCTCCTGCGCGGTCAGCCCGTACCGCTCCCGCAGCCACCCGTACCGCTCCCCGGTGCTCAGCTGCGGGCTCACCGGCAACGGCGACGTCGCCAGCGCCGCGACCGCGCCACCGGACTCCTCGGCGTGCCGTGCGGCCTCCGCCCGCCACCGCACGATCTCCGCCGCCAGGTCCTGCATCCGCGACTGCGGCCGGGTGGCGAACTCCACCTGCTGACGCTGCAGTTCCGCCTCGAACACCTGGCCGCCCGCCGTGCCGTCACGACCGGCCGACGCCAGCACCGCCGTCGACAACGCCCGCGGCTCCCCGGACTCCGCGTCCAGCAGCAGGAGTTCCTCCTCCACACCGACCGTGCGCAACGCTTCTCCTTCCCGGCAGCCGCGGGGGACGCGGACGCGCCTCAGGCAAGCACCGAATCGTCCTCCGGCCGGGCCCCCGGCAGCCGCAGCCGCGCCGCGATCAGCGCCGTGGCGACGTCCCGCGTGCCGGTCGCCACGCACAGCGTGTACGAGACGTCCGCCATCCGGCGGCGCACCTCGGGGTCCCCAGCGTCGAGCATCCTCAGCGTCTCGTAACGGTCGACCAGGTCGTTCAGCACGGCGGGGTGGGCCAGCAGCACATCGTCCTCCTGCGGGGTGGTTCATGGGATCAAGCCGCGTACCTGGCTGCCGCCTACCCCGGCTTCGGCCGGGCACGCAGGAGGAGCGCGGTGCGGGATCAGCGGCGGGTCCGCTCCGGCAGGGCGGTGACGATGATCTCGCGGGTCGCCGTGCTGTCCTCGACCGTGCGGAACCCGGCGAGGGCCAGCGCGTCCAGCACCGCCCTGTGGAGCGGGCGGCGGTGCGCCCCGGCCGGATGCCGCGCCGTCACATCGGTGCCGAGGAGGGTGCCCCAGCGCACGACCACGCCCCGCGGCCCCGCCTCCACGACGGGACGGTCCTCGCCGCCCGCGTGCCGTGCGAGCGGCAGGCCCGCGTCCAGCAGGGCCAGGCACACCGCCGTGTACAGGCGCCGGACGTCCGCGCCGAGCCGGTGGGCCGACGGGCGGGACGGGGTGAGCGCGCCGCGGTTGCCGGTGAGGTCGAGCAGCCGCAGGACGGTGTCGCTCGCGGCGGTCACGGTCAGCGTCCGGTGCGCGGCCATGGCGCGGTTGCGCAGCTCCAGCAGGGCGTTCAGTCCCGCCCCGTCGCAGTCGGTGACGTCGCGCAGGTCCAGGTCGAGGCCGTCCCCCGCCTCCAGGGCGGCGAACAGGGCGCGGCGCACTTCCGGCGCGGTCGCGGCGTCGAGCTCGCCGATCAGGACGGCCTCGGTGCGCGCGGCGCCGTGGGGACCGAGCAGCATGGTCAGGCGCGTATGGGACTCATGCTGCCCGGCGAGTTCGGGTCCCGCGGGGACGGAGTGCACCCGCAGATCGGGAAACCGGTCCGACATGCCGTACCTCCTGCACTTTCGCTGCTCGCCGGTGCGTGCACCATCTCGGCGTGGAGTGATCGGAAAACGTGAACGACACCCGGAGGCCCGCATGAACATTTCCGGGCAAAAGGGTGACATCGGCATGATATGTGCTGGAGGGCGGGTTGGCGCCCGGTGTGCCGGGCGCGTCCGTCCGCGCGTCGCGGCGGGGCCGCCCGCACGCCCGGTCGGCGGTCGTACGCGGGCCGTACGGGGGCGGGGCTCAGGGATCAGAGCGGGCGGCAGCGCGGCGCTGCCCGTCACGGCGGGCGTCGTGCCACCTGTCGGTGGGAGGCCGGCCCCGCCACAGAGCCGGCCCTCCGGGAGTCCGGTTCCAAGAAGCCACACGGATCGGGACGCCCACCACGCTATGTGCCACCACTGACAACCGGCGCGTGCGGCGACGTCCTCCTCATGGGCGGTGGCAGCCAACGACGGGAGGGGCCGAGGGGAGTTCCCGGTAGGGCGCCCGGCTCAGCGGGAGACCGCCGGCGCGACGTGAACCTCAGCCGGGCCAGACACCGGTGAGACGCCGGGTGGCGGTCGCGCCCGCGCGGTCGACCGCCGCCTTGACGAAGGCGAAGATCGCGCCCTGGAGCGCCGCCGCGGTGAGCACCTCGGCCCAGGAGCGGTCCTCGTCGGTGGCGTCGGGCGCGTCCTGTTCGTGGCCGAGGGTCTTCCAGGCCTGCTTGAACAGCGCGCCGGCGATCAGCCCGGAGACCGCGCCCAGGGTCAGTCCCACGGGCTTGTAGACGATTTTCGACGCCTTCACCCGCGCCTCCTCCTGGCGCGGCGCACCAACAGCAACACCCCCATCGCCGCGCCGGCGCCCAGCAGGGGCGCGCGATGGGACCGCGCGGCGCGTGTGGTCCGGCCGGCACGTGCTCGTACCGCCGGGGCCTTCGTGCGGGCCAGCCGCCCGGCGCGCACAGCCTGGAGCCGCATCCGCCGGGCCGCCTCGACGGCCTTGTCCCGGGCCGGCTCCGGGGTCTTCTCCCGGACCAGCTCGCCTATCCGGGACGCCGCCTCGTGCGCCTTGGCGCCCGCCTGGCCGGCCCGGCCCGCCAGCCGGCCCTTGACATCGGTCTTCGCCGACAGCGCCGCGACGGTGCGGCCCAGTTCCTCGCGCGTCGCCTCGACGCGCTCACGCAGTTCGTCGGTCGTCGGTGACTTGTCGCTCGTCATCGGTGTGCCCTTTCCTTGAGTTCCGCGATGTCGGCCTTGACGCTGTCGATGGTGGCCTCAGGCGCGGGCGGGGCCGCCCGGCCGAACTGCCTACGGCCCGCCGCGGCAAGTACCGCCGCGACCAGGGCCAGGACCCCCGCGACGACCAGCGCCGCCGCCCACACCGGCAGCGCGAGCGCCAGGGCCGCGACGGCGGCGGAGCCGAGCCCCTGCAGCGCCAGGACCGCGAAGAGGCCCGCCCCGCCGAAGAGTCCGCCGCCCAGGCCGAAGCGCCGGCCCTTCCGGGTCATCTCCGCCTGGGCCAGCCGCATCTCCTCGCGTACCAATCGCGACAGTTGCCCCGACGCGCGGGACACCAGTTCGCCCACCCGTTCGTCACCGCCGCCGCGGTGCTCGGTCGCGCTCACGGGCCGTCACCTGCCTCCGTCTGTTCCGCGGTCCGTCTTCCGTTCGCCCCCTCACCACGCGCCTTCCCGCTCCGCACCGGCTCACGCGCGATCACCCTCCTGACGTGACATCAGACCCTGCCGGACGATGATGCGTTCGGCAGGATGGGGACCATGAAGACAACCTCCACGCCGCAGCCGGGTTCGTCCTGCCGGGGCTCCGCCCTGTCCCTGTGGTCCAAGGACTCGGTACTCTCAATCGGTTCGGTGGGCTCCGTGCTCTCCATCGGTTCCGTCGGCTCGGTGCTGTCCGTCGGCTCGGTCGGCAGCGCCCTGTCCGCGGGGTCCATCGGTTCGGCCCTGTCGCTGCTGTCGACCGGTTCGTGGCTGAGCGTGGGCTCACTGCTGTCCGCCGGGTCGCGCTGGTCGGTCCTGTCCTGGCGCTCCTCGCACGGTTTCCGCTCCGCTGGCACGGCAGCCGCCGTGGCCGGAGCGGCCGCGCTCGTGCTGCTGGCCCGTTCGGCGGGGGACCCGCCAGCGGAGTGATCACAGGCCCGCCTGGCGTGCCGCGCCAGGGCCCGGGCGGGGTCCGGGGGTTTGGATGGGGGCGGCCGCCGACCGGTGGCCGTCGCATCCGACCTGGAGGCCGTCGTGCGTGTCCGCCCTGTCGCTGTGTCCGTCCTGTCCACGGCGATGCTCGTGGCCGCGGCGCCCTCCGTACGGGCCGCGGACGGCTGGACGCCGCACCGCGACGGCGGCCGCAGCGTACGGCTCGCCGTGTACGACTCCGGGCGCGTCGGCCACGCCCTGATCACCGTCCACCGGGTCGGGCGCGGCTGGGAGGTCGACGCCCTCGTCACCAAGGAGGTCGACGACCCGGGCTGCATCTACCTCGCCACCGACGACGGTGAGGACGGCGGCCAGGGCCGGGAGATCGGCGCCCAGTGCGGCTCCGCCGACACCACCACCCGCATGATCAGCCACACGGAGTTCCGCCGGCTGGTCCTCGGCTGGGTCGACGGTGACGGCGTCCCCGTCAGCCGGCGCAGCGTCAGGCTCTGACGGCGTGCGCGGTGTCCCCCGGTGTCCGCGACCTCGCCGGAACCGCTGGCCCGCGACCGTAGCGATGGGGTACGACTGCACGATGGACTGCGAGCGTTGCCTGGAACCCGTGATCGAGGGCCCCGAGGGCGGCTACGTGTGCGGCCTGTGCCTGTTCACGGTGGAACCCCCCGGGTACAACAAGCGCCGCGAGGAGGGGCTGCGGGCCGTCGCGGCCGAACGCCGCCGCCGTACTTCGGAACGTCGCGCCCGCAAGGGGCTGCCGGTCTGAAAGGTGCCCATCCGGCACTCCGCGGACCTGCTGCCCGACCCGGAGGCCATGGCCTGGCCGGCGCGCCACGCCCTCCCGCCGAACGGCCTCGACGCGGGCGCGCCCTCGGGATCGGGCGCCGCGCCCCGCGCTGCCGGCGCCGGGCCGTACGGCGCCGGCTCGCCGACCGCCGACTGCATGTCTCCGCACGCAGCAGATCTTCGGCAACGTCTCGCGCTACCTGCTGCCCGCTTTCCCGCTGTTCGTGCCGCCCGCGCCGGCCCTCGCCCGCACCCGGCCCGCCGCGCGGGCCACGCTGCTGGGGTTCGCCGCGCTGGCCTCCGGCTCGTACGCCGGATACGTGCTCTTCGAGCCGGGCGTTCCGTAGCCCGCGGCCATGGTGGTGATCCAGCCCTCGCCCGAGCCCGGCGGCGACCACCACGTACGCGAGCACGACCGCGTCGACGGGCCCCCGGGCAGCCGGGCGGCCCGGCATCCGTGACCCGGATTCTCGGCGGGACGTTAGATCTGGGCGCCGGACCTTGTCCGGGCGAGGCGCGGAACCCCGTGCTCTGGGCACCTCGCCCCGTCCCCCATCAGGGCCTTTCCCTCTGGAGCCGCCGATGTCGCCGACTTCCGCCATGCCCGCGTCCCCGTCCGCCGAGCAGCGCGGCAAGCGCCGCCTCGCCCTCGTGGGAGGGTCGCTGGGCAATCTCGTCGAGTGGTACGACTGGTTCGTCTACGCCAGCTTCGCCCTCTACTTCGCCGACTCCTTCTTCCCCGGTGACAACCCGACCACCCAGCTGATGAACACCGCCGGCATCTTCGCGGTCGGCTTCCTCATGCGTCCCGTCGGGGGCTGGGTACTGGGGCGCGCCGCCGACCGGCACGGCCGCAAGAGCGCGCTGACCCTCACCGTCACCATGATGTCCGTCGCCGCCCTGCTGATCGCGATCGCCCCGACGTACGGTCAGGCCGGCTACGC
This sequence comes from Streptomyces sp. PA03-1a, assembly GCF_033792805.1. Lineage (NCBI taxonomy): Bacteria > Bacillati > Actinomycetota > Actinomycetes > Kitasatosporales > Streptomycetaceae > Streptomyces > Streptomyces sp. PA03-1a. Next base: position 37,700 of record NZ_JARAVO010000004.1, on the reverse strand, counting down.
CGGCGCACTCGTGCTGCTGCTCGCCCGGCTGCTGCAGGGCATGAGCATCGGCGGCGAGTACGCGGCCAGCGCGACCTACCTCACCGAGGCGTCGGCCCGCAATCGGCGCGGGCTCGGCTCGTCCTTCCAGTACGTGTCGATGACGGCGGGACAGCTCCTGGGCCTGGCGATCCTGATCACGCTCCAGCACGTGCTGACCACGGACCAGTTGTACGACTGGGGCTGGCGCGTGCCCTTCCTGCTGGGCGCGGTCTTCGCCCTCGTCGTCTTCTGGATCCGGCGCAGGCTCCAGGAGACCGACGCCTTCGCCGAGGAGGCCGGCACCCAGGACGACGCCCGCGGCTCGCTCCGGCTGCTGTGGCAGCACCGGCGTCAGGCGCTGCTGGTCATGGCGCTCACCCTGGGCGGCACCGTCGCGTACTACACCTACACCACCTACCTCACCAAGTACCTCATCGGCAGCGCCGGCATGGCCAAGAACACCGCGACGCTGGTCAGTTTCACCGCGCTCTTCGTCTTCGCGCTGCTCCAGCCCCTGGCCGGTGCGCTGTCGGACCGGATCGGCCGCCGGCCGCTGCTGATCACCTTCGCCGTGGGATGCACCTTCGGCACCTACCCGATCATGACGGCGCTCGGCTCGGCCTCCTCGTACTGGCCCGCGCTCGGCCTCTCGCTGCTCGCGCTGGTGATCGTCACGGGCTACACCTCGATCAACGCCGCCGTGAAGGCCGAACTGTTCCCCACCCGGGTACGGGCGCTGGGCGTGGCGCTGCCGTACGCGATCGCCAACGCCCTGTTCGGCGGCACCGCGGAGTACGTGGCGCTGTGGTTCAAGGACGCCGGTCACGAGTCGGCCTTCTTCTGGTACGTCTCGGCGTGTGCGCTGGTCTCCCTCGTCACCTACGTCCTCATGCCCGACACCAGGAACGCCGCGCTCAGCCGTGCCGAGGAGGCGGCCGGCGACCCGGCGCCGCGGGCCGCGCGGTCGCCGGCCGAGGGTGTGGTGCCGCAGGCGTAGTACCGCCCCCACCGAGGTGTGCGGCTCCCGATCCCGGACACGGCGCCGGGATCGGGAGCGCGGCGGTCGGTCAGCGGCGGACGACCTGCGGGGCTATGTCCTCGGTGAACGTCCCGCCCTCGGAGGACTTGGCGGTGAGGGCCTTGGCGGGGGTGGTGCCGCAGAAGGCGGCTTCCAGCGTGCCGCCGAGGATGGTGTTGACGGTTCCGTTGTTGGAGGTGTTGGCCATGGACGTCATGCTGCGCTTGCCGTCGGCGGTGGTGAACGCGTAGGTGTAGAAGCCCTGGACGGTGCCGGTGTGGCCGTACACGGTGACGCCGCAGGACAGCTTCCTGGCGCGCAGGCCCAGCCCGTAGGACTGGGTGCCGTCGGCGTTGACCGGGACCATGGTCATCATCTGCTGCAGTTGGGCGGCGGGCACGAGCGTGCCGGAGACCAGCGCGGAGAAGAACCGGTTGAGGTCGTTGGCGTTGGAGATGACCGCGCCGGCGGACTGCGCCCAGGAGACGGTCTGTTCGGTGGAGTCCACCAGCGGCAGCGTGGTGTCGTCGGGGCGCAGGTAACCGTGGGCGTAGGAGCCGGAGATGGTGGTCTGCGGGTGGACGTAGGTGGTGTTCTTCAGGTTCAGGGGCTCGAAGATGCGCTGCTGGTACTGGGTGGCCATGGGCACGCCGGTGACGTGCTCGATGAGTTGCCCCAGGACGACGAAGTTGGTGTTGGAGTAGCTGTAGGCCGCGCCGGGCTCGTTGGTCGGCTGGTGGGCCGTCGACAGGTCGATCAGTTCCTGGTAGGTGAACACCTTGTTCCGTACCGATTCGAAGCCCGGGACGGTGAAGTAGAACATGTCGTTGGTGTAGTCCCACAGGCCGCTGCGGTGGCTGAGCAGATGCCGCACGGTGATCCGGTCGTCCGGCAGCGGCTGGGCCAGGTAGGTGTTCGCCGGTGCGTCCAGGTCGATACGCCCCTCGGCGACCAGTTGCATCAGCACCACCGTGGTGAAGGACTTGCTGACGCTGCCCACCCGGAACCGGCGGTCGGCGTCCATCGCGGTGTGGGCGACGGTGTCCGCCTGGCCGGAGGAGATGCGGTAGCTCGTGCTGCCGGAGTCGATACGGGTCAGCGCCCCCGGGGCGCCGTTGGCCATCGCCTGCTTCTGCACGGCCAGGACGGCGCTGACGGAAGGGGCGGGCAGGGATGAGGTGGCGGCGCCGGCGGGGGAGGCGGCCAGGACGGCCGTCGCGGTGCAGCCTGCGAGCACGATGCCCGCGTTCTTGATGCGCATGGTGGACTTTCTGGTCGGGGAACAGGTGACCGGTGGGGGGCGTCGCCTTATGCGGCGACTGCGGGCCCGGGAACGCGGGGACCCGGATCGTGCCGGGTCCCCCGCCGGTGGCCAGGCGTCAGCCGACGGCCAGGGTGGCGAGGGGGCGGTGGCCCGCGTCGAAGACGGTGACACTGCGTATGAAGGGGCTCCCCTGCTGCGGGAAGGACGAAGGGAGCGGGCTGGTGGCGTACCAGGCGCCCCAGCGGGGGTGTCCGGGCAGCCGGACGACGCTGCCGGTGACCGTGCCGAGGCCGGTGACGACCCTGACGGTGGCCGCGTCGGCGGCGTCGTCCGGGGTGACGTACACCCCGGACAGGAAGTACCGGTCGCCCACCGTCTCGGCTTGCAGGCTCACGCTGGGCCGAGTGGGATCGATGTTGCCGTCGACCACGCTGCGGAACTGGTCCGGCTGGTCGGGCGTGGACCAGTGCTTGCCCTCCTCGGTGAGCCACAGGACCACCCCGGGAGCCGCGTTGACGCGCTCACCGGGCGACACGACCCGCGCCCACCCGCCCCTCGTGGCGGGGGCGCCGGCGGCCGCGGTGGCCTGTGACGTTCCCGTGGGCGCCGTGGACGCCGTGGACGGCGCCACCGCGTAGGCCACTGCCGGCACCCCTGCCAGAAGGGCCGCCGTCATCGTGGCCGCCGCTAACTTCTTCATCCGGGTCATGGATGAGACTCCTTGCAGACTGTCAAACGAACGCACCGGGGGCTCACATGCCCCCTCCACCTCTCAGACCACGGTTCGGCGAAGATCGGTTGACAGAACGCGCAGACTTTCCGGGTCGGTGGTGGTGCGCCACCTGCCGCGTCGGAACCGCCACTGCATGGATAGGGGGAGATCCACGGATGCACGCGCTACCGGTCGAGGACGCCGACCGCATGGCCCACGCATCCGGCACGGCCCTCGCCGCCAGCGCGGCCACACGTGAGCAGGGTCGGCCGGGCCCTGGATGCCCTGCGGTTCGTGCACGAGGCGGAGTTCGACCTGCTCGACCTCGAACCGCCGGACCCGGACCGGCTGAAGCTGCGGCGAATGGCCCCCGGTCATCGGCCTGGTCGTCGCGGGTGTGGGGATCGCGTTGGCACCCGAGGGCCGGCACTTCCCGTCGAGTTCATGCTCCGCGGCCGCGCTCCCGTTGCGGCGCCGCGTCGACTCGTCTCTCCCGGGGCACACGCGGCCGGCCAGGCCGCCCGTCGCTTCCTCGAACACGTCCGCGGCAGCCTCCGTACCCCGGACGGTCGTTGGGGCGTCCCGCGGCGGTCAGCAGCAGAGTGCCCGCAGCACCATGTCCGCGTAGCGGTGCCAGACCGACGGTTCGCGTTCCTCGAGCCGCACCAGCTGCAGGGCCGCGCCGCACAGGAGCACCCGCAGATCCAGCGGCGTGGTGTCCTCGCGCAGCGTCCCCGCCGCACGCGCGGTCTCCATGGCCTCGGTCAGCGACTCCAGGACCGACACGGCGGCCGGGGACGCTCCGTCCGCCAGGCGCTCGGCGAGCAGACGGTCGTGGGCCAGGACGTCGAAGAGTGCGCACACATGGCGGCGGAAGACCTCGCCGGGGCCGGGCTCGTCCCGGGCCGCTGCGGTGCGCCGTTCGAGCTCCTCCAGGCTCAGCCGGGTGATCGTCTCCAGCAGGTCCTCCTTGGTGGGGAAGCTCCGGTAGACGGTCGCCTTGCCGACCTGGGCCCGCGCCGCGATCTGGGGGACGGTGGCCAGGGTGCCCCGTTCGCGGAAGACGTCGACCGCGGCGGCGACCACGCGTTCGTGGTTGCGGCGGGCGTCCGCCCGCCGCGGTGACGTGGACGTCTGCCGTTCCGGGTCGGGCGGGTGCGCAGGGCTCATGGGACGGCTGGCCTGTCTGGGTTCGATGAGGGGCTCGGCCCCCTGGGTCCGGTGGCCATGGTATCGGACCCGGGAGTCCGTTTCCTTGCGGTGAGTGTGTGCGTACGCAAGTACTGGGTGCCTCCATGGCGCGCGCCGACCTCCGCCGGCGGATGCGGGTGGTGCCGGTTCGCAGGCCCCGGTGGGGAACGACCGTGCAGGCAAGCCGCGCCGCTCGGCCTCGTGGGGCCGGTTCGCTGATGACGTCGATCCGGAAGCCGGCCGCGGTGAACGCGTCGGTGATCGCGTGCAGCGGTCGTCCCGGAAGGCCATCAGGTGCTTGGCGCCGCCGAGTTCCCTCATCCCGGACGAGCCCCGTCAGGGCGTTTCGGGCTTGCGGGCCAGGAGGCAGGCGTGCGGTCGGTTCACACGTCCGCCGGGCTGCTGTTCCAGTTTCGCGGTGACGACGAGTCCGGCCTGCTCCAGCAGGTCGACCATGCGGTCCAGGGGCAGGAGGTACGACTTGTAGGACACCGGACGGCCATAGCGGTGGGTCGGCTGCAGTCGCTCATCGCCGACGTAGTCTCCCCAGAGCAGGCAGCCGCCGGGCGCGAGCGTGCGGTGGAACTCGGCGAACACATCCGGCAGCCACTGCGGGGGCGTGTGATGGGTGGAGTACCAGGCCAGGATGCCGCCGAGCTCGTCGTCCCCCATCTCCAGCGCGGTCATCGAGCCCTCGGTGAACCGCAGGTCCGGGTAGGCGTGCCGGGCCAGCCCGACCATCTTCGGCGACAGATCGACGCCGAAGGCGGACACCCCCAGCCCGGCCAGGTGCGCCGTCACGCGCCCGGGGCCGCACCCCAGGTCCGCGACCGGCCCCAGACCGGCCGTCCGCACCAGTTCGGCAAATCCCGCCAGCATCGCGCGTGACAGCGGGTCCATGGCGTCTGGAGGCGGGACGCGTTCGACGTAATCGGCGGCGACCGTGTCGTACGACTCGCGGACGGAGGTCAGGAAGGAGGGCTCGGCCATGCGGGCGACCCTAGGCCAGGCAACTGACAGACCATGGCACGACCTTCAGCTCGTCTGGGCGACATCCGCCGCGGTCGCCACCCAGCCGTCGCACCACGCCGCTGATCGTTCGCGGTCACGGCACCGTCGCCGGTGCGCCCACGTCGGCACCGCCATCCCGGACGGCTCCCGGTGCCGGACCGGGTCGCCCTGGCGGGCGTCGATACGCCCCAGGCGATCGCCGAAGGCGAGTCCCCACCGTGAACTCCCGCGGCCCCGACTGTCCTGGCAGCCCACCCGCTACCTTCCTCACATGGAACGGGCCATCATCCTGGGCAGCCTCGCCGCGGGCGGAACCGACACCGCCCCGCAGCGACTCGCCGAACTTGCCGCCGAACTCGACATACCGGCCGCCGACCTTCTCGTTGTCGCAGGCCGGCCGGTGCCGACGGAACTCCTGCCCCCGGAGCGCGACGCCAGGGTCATGAGGCAGTTCGCATACCGCGTCAGTCACTGCGACCACTCCCAGCTCGCCGCGCTGGAGGCATGCGTCCGCTCACTGCCCCGCGTCACCGCTCCAGGACCCTTCGTTCAGCCGGCGTGGCCGGGCCGCCGTCCCGCCGAGACCGGGTTCGCCGCCGTGTTCGGCGCGCTGATCCGCAATCGCGGCTTCGGCATCCGTGAACTGCCGTTCATGGGACTGTCCCTCAGCACGCTGTACCGGATGGTGTCGCGCTGGGACCCGAGTCCGCACCGCCGGCAGCAGCTATCGGCCGTAGCGGGTCCGCTGGGCTGGACCCTGCCCGATCTCTTCGCGGTCGCCGATGAGCCGTACTCGGAGGAACTCCGCCCGCTGCTGCACTGCCACCACCTCGGGCGGGTCTTCGCGGCGGCCGTCCCCTTGACCACCGCCCAGCTGATCAAGACCGCGGAGGAGGCGGATCGACTGAGCGTGCGTGAGGACCGCGGCGCATGGCAGCCCGTCTCGCAAGGCTTCGCCGAGGAGTGCCCGGACTTCCCCTGACGGCAAGGGCCGCCTCGGTGCCTTCTGGCATGAGCGCTCGCTCGGACGCCTCCGTCGAGAGGCCCACCGCGGCCGCGACGCGGTCCCGCGAGACCGGTCCGGCCGTGACCGGCATCCTGTACACGCTGTCTTCGACGCAGAGGGCGTCATCTGTCCCGGGCAGGTGAATCCCTTCCGGGGAGCGCCGTGCATCGGGGTCTGACAACGTTGTCTAACCGAAGTGCCATGCGTGCGTTCGCAATCAAAGGGAAGGTGGGCGGCCGACAGGTCCAACCCTGTCGGCCGGGGGGTGTGGGGGATTCAGACCATGGGGCGGACCCTGCCGCTGCGGGACGCCGCTGTGGCGACCGCCGTCATGCAGGGGGTGCAGTACTCGTCGCGGTAGTCGTCGTCGGGTGCCGGAACGGGCCTGCCGGCGAGCGCACGGCCGCACAGGGTGCTTCCGTCAAGCCGGAGTACGTGCCACAACTGGGCGGATCCGGTTTCCGTCGCTATGGGTTCGGCGCGCATGTCGTACATCGGCGACCTCCCACTCGAACGCGTATGCGGTCACGCTCATGAGACGCCGCCCGCCCCGAAGCCGCGACCGAGAGGCCGCCGAACGGGTGAATCGCGCAGGGTGACGGGACGAGCGTGGGATCAGCCGCGCCGGACCAGCGCCAGCAGATCCGTGACGAGTTCGAGCGAGGCGTCGACGTGGGGGAGGGACATGGACTCCACCATGAAGTGCTGGATGCCCGTCCGGTCGGCGAGCGACTTGATGGCGTCGGCGACCCGGGTCAGCGGGGTCCCCTCCACGACGTTGACCCGCATGACCGTGTCCAGCAGCGAAGGGTCGCGTCCCGCCGCACCGGCGAACTCGTTGATCAGGGCGCGCTGCGCCAGCACCGTGTCGGCGTCCACGAAGACGGGCACGACGCACGCCGGCAGCCAGCCGTCCGCACGTTCACCGATGCGCTTGAGCGCGGCGGGGGCCCCGCTCGGCGCACCGAGGTAGAAGGGAGGGCGGGGCTTCTGCGCGGGCTTCAACGGCGCGTACTGCAGCGGAAGCTCCAGGTGGCGGCCGTGGTACTCCACCGGGTCCCGGGTCCAGAGCAGCTCGAGTGCGTCCAGCATCTCGTCGGTACGGGCGCCGCGCTTGGTGAAGTCCACGTTCGCCGCCGTGAATTCCTCGGGCGACCAGCCGACGCCGAAGCCGGGGATGAGCCGCCCGCCGCTGATCCGGTCGATCGTGGTCAGACTGCGGGCGAGCTGTGCGGGTGCGTAGACCGGCGCGATGAGGACGTTGGTGCCCAACTGCACCTGCTCGGTCGCGGCCGCCGCGACACCGAGCAGAACGAAGGGGTCGGCCGCGGTCCGGTACTCCACCGGGATCGTGGTGCCGGGGCCGGTGGCCCCGATCGTGGGGTTCACGGCGGCGAAGTGCCGGTCGCCCGCCCACAGGCTTGCCGCACCGGCCTTCTCCGCCTCCCGGGCGAACTCGGCCGCCCGGTCGACCTGGTGGGCCACGTTGTGCAGGTACGGAAGCGCAAACCCGATCTTCATGGAAACCCTTCGTTCGCCTCGGGGGCATGCCGGACACGGCCGTTGCCCACGTCAGGAGCCCGCGACGAAGCCGTAGGCCGTGCCCAGCCTGCTGTCCCGCCGTCCGGGGGTGAAGGCACTGGTGTTCCTGGGAGTGCCGGGACCACCCGGCACCTTCATGACGAGGCGACTGGTCCCCCCGCTCCCAGGACCGCCGGGGCACTGCCACCGGGGGCCGGGGGCGTGCACAGTGGGGTTCCCCCAGGGAAGCGGTGTTCAGGCGGCCGGAACGGGCTCCAGGGTCTGCTCGGCCCAGATGGTCTTGCCGACCAGCGCGTACCGGGTGCCCCAGCGATGGGAGCACTGCGCCACCAGGAAGAGCCCGCGTCCGCCCTCGTCGGTGGTGGCCGCCCGGCGGATGTGGGGCGACGTGCTCGCCGCGTCGCTGACCTCGCAGATGAGCGTCCGGTCGAGGATCAGGCGCAGCCGGATCGGGTCGTGCCCGTGCCGGATGGCGTTGGTGATGAGTTCGCTGACGATGAGTTCGGTGGCGAAGGCCAGGTGTTCCAGCCCCCACAGGTCGAGCTGCCGCAGCACCAGCGAGCGCATGTCGCCGACGGCCGCGGGGACGGGGGGCACGGTCCACGTGGCCAGCTTCCCCGGGTCGAGGGGGCGGGTCCGGGCCAGCAGCAGGGCCAGGCCGTCCTCCATCGTGAGCTGGGCGGCGACCAGGTCGGAGATGGCACGGCACGTCTCCTCGATCGGGCGGGCCCGGTCGGCGACGACGGTGCTGAGGCGGGCGGCGAGCGTCTCGGACGTGTCCGTGGCGCGCTGGAGGCTGTGGCTGGAGAACACCAGGGTGCTGCCTTCGGCGAGTTCCAGATCCAGCGGCTCGAACACCGGGTCCCCCTGGCCGAGGGGGTTGTTGACCGGCACATCGGGGATCACCACGTCCCCGCTCCGGCCGACGACGGCCGGCGGGGGATGTCCGGCACTGGCCATCACGCACCGCCGCGAGACGGGGTCGTAGACGGCGTACAGGCAGGTCGAGCCCTTGAGCGCCTCCACCACGGGCGCGGACCCGGTGGCGTGTTCGCGCTCCAGGAGCCGCGGCACCATGTCGTCGATCTGGCCGAGCAACTCGTCCGGTGTGAGGTCCACTTGGGCCAGCGTGCGGATCGCGGAGCAGATGTGCCCCATGCACGCGGCCGCCTGGAACCCCGTGCCCGGCACCGCGCCCACGACCAGGGCGACCCTGGCACCGGACAGCGGGATCACGTCGAACCAGTCGCCGCTCACGCCTGCGTGCACCCGCGACGGCCGGTAGTGCTGCGCCACCTCGACCGCGCTCTGGTCCGGGACGCTGCGCGGCAGCATGCTCGCGTGGAGGGTGAGGGCGGCGGTGTGCTCGTTGGTGTAGCGGCGGGCGTTGTCCAGGCAGACGGCGGCGCGCGCGACGATGTCCTGGGCGAGGACGAGGTCGTCGGGTTCGAAGGGTTCCGTGCCGCGCCCCCGGTACAGGTGCACCAGGCCCAGGGTCGCGTCCCGCGCGCGCAGCGGTGCGAGGATCAAGGAGTCGATCCCGTACCTGAGCATCGCCTTGACCCGCTGGTCGGCGGTGTCCCGCAGCCAGGGGGCGCCGGGGTCGACGACGGGGATCAGCCGCGGCCGGCCGTCGGCGAGGCTCTGCACGTGCGGCGAGTCGGGGGGATAGTCCTGCAGCTCCCCGGGTTTCCGGAGCCCGCTGATGACGTCCGGGTCGACGGCCGTGCGGGCGAGGGAACGCAGCGCGACGGGCCCGGAGCCCATCGGCTCCGGTTCCGCACCCTCCATGACGTCGTCGAGGAGGTCGATCGTCGCCACGTCGGCGAGCCTCGGAACGAGCACGTCCACGAGTTCCTCCGCCGTGCGCCGCACGTCCAGCGTCGTGCCGATGCGCATCGCGGCCTCGTCGAGGAGCGCCAGACGCTCCCGGGTCCTGTGGCGGTCCGTGATGTCGATGATCAGATCGGTGACCCCGAGGACGTCGCCGTCCGGTGCCGTCAGGACGACGGAGGAGACGTGCCAGACGTGGTCCCGGTGCGGGTCGGCGGAGGTGCGCCCTTGGTGGACGGCGTTGACGACCGGCCGGCCGCTCTCCAGGACCCCCTTGAGCCTGCGCTCGATCGCCGCGGCGTCGAGTCCGGGGAGGACCTCGCTGACGGGCCGGCCCAGGGCCTTCTCCGCGGGGAACCCGTGGATGCGTTCCAGGGCGGCGTTGACCCGAACGAAGCGCAGGTTCCGGTCGTACACGGCGATGCCGATGGGCGCCTGGGTGAAGAGGGCCTCCAGGATCGCCTCGCCCTCCGCGAGGGCCGAAGAGATTGCCGGGACCGCGACGACCGCGGTGCCCCCGCCGTCGCGCCCTCCCGGCTCGAGCAAGGGCGACATGTGGAGGACGACGTCGGGGGGGCCGCCGTCACGGCGGCGCGTGAGCACGGCGCGACGGCCCGATGAGGACGGCCGCCCGGGTGCTCCGGCGGCAGGCCCCGGGGGCCCGGCGAACGCCTCCGGCCACAACTCGGCTGCCGGGCGTCCGACGACGTCCGCGGCGCGGCAGCCGAAGAGCCGTTCTGCGGCGGCGCTCCACGCGGAGACGAGGCCGTCGTCATCGAGGACGAATCCGGCGACGTCCTCGTCGCCGGACGATCCTGAGGGGCGGCGTCCGTATGGAGCCTCGGAGGGATTGCCCATTCTCATGTCCTGTCACGCAAGGTGACGATCCCGGCTGTCCCGGGACGCCCCGGGCGCCCGCGAGACGCCTGCCGCTCACGGCCGCACCACAACTCAGGCTACCGAGACCCACCGACACACGCCCGACCTGCTGCGGACGTCAACCTGCTACGGACGGTGACGGCACCGCTGCCCCGGGGTGAACGCCTCGTGCGGGCCGTTCGGCCCGTCATGCCTGGTACCAAGGGGGCCAGGCACGTGCGCGCCGAACGGGGTTACGGTCCTCGGTATGGACGCTTCGAATGCGATGGGTGAGTTCCTGCGGGGGCGCAGGCGCCTGGTCCGGCCGGAGGACGTCGGCATCGGCACCCAAGGGACGCGTCGGGTCGAGGGTCTGCGACGGGAAGAGGTCGCGATGCTCGCCGGGATCAGCACGGACTACTACCTCCGGCTGGAACAGGGACGCGACCGCAATCCGTCACCACAGGTGCTCGACGCGGTAGCCCGGGCGCTGACCCTGGACCAGGACGCGGCCGACCACCTGATCGGCCTGACGCAGGCTCAGGGAGACCGCACGTCCGCCCGGAGACGGTCCCGCGGCCGGGCACCGCGACCGGAACAGGTGCCACAGAGCATCCGCGAACTGATCGACGGATGGAGCGGCAACCCCGCCTGGGTGCAGAACAGGTTCTTCGACGTGAACGGCGCAGGGACTGGGAGTCGATGACACACGAGGGTGCGGCCATCCTGCGGGCCCTGGCGAGGCCGGACGTCGACGACCCCCGGCTGACCGAGCTGGTCTGTGACCTGTCGCTGCGGAGCGACCGTTTCCGTGACCTGTGGGCCCGCCACGACGTGACGCCGCACACGGGCCGGGTCTCCCGCCTGAGGCACCCGCAGGCCGGCGACCTGGAACTGCGGTCGAACAAGCTGACCATCGCCGGGAGCGGCGGGCTCATCCTCGGGGTGTTCCATCCCGAGCCGGGCAGCCGCAGCGCGGAACTCCTGCAGATGTCGGCAGTCTCAGCGCCTCCGCCCGCCCCTCGGCGGGGGAGAACCGGGACCGGCTGACCGCGCCGGAGCGGTGAGCGAAGGACTCCGGTCCCCGGTCCCACGACGTCCGACAAAACGGGGTGCTCCGGCACACGGCACCCTGACGGTGAAAGCAACGAGGATGACAGACAGACGAATTCCGGCGGAGACGCCCGTGCCCGGGGACGGTGTGGACCTCACCCGGGTGACCGCCAACTTCCGCCAGTACCTGCTCGGATGGGGCGAGGCGGAACGCGGCGAGGGGGACCTCGACTACTACCGCAGCGGACTCGCGACCCCCCAGTTCAACGGCGTGGTCCGGACCCATTCCCCGGACGAGGCCGGGCGGGCGGCCGCCACGGTCCGGACCCGGCTCGCCGACGTCCCCTGGTGGTGGTGGGTGGGCCCCGACAGCCCCGACCCCGAGGGAACGGCGGCCGCGCTCGCCCGCCACGGACTCGCCGAAATCGGCTCCGTCCCGGTGATGGTCCGGTCGCTCGACCGGCTCGTCGAAGCCGGGGAGCGACCGGACGGCCTGCGGATCGAGACGGTCGAGGAGCCCGCCCGCCTCACGGAGTTCGTCCGCACCTACAGCGCCTCCATGGGCGTCCCGCCGGGCCTCGAGGCCGACATGGTGCGCATCGAGGCGCAGCGCCCCGACAACGCGGACATCGTGCGGATCGCCGCGGTGCTCGGCGGTCGTATCGTCGGCACGACCGTGGTGATCACGGCCCACGGCCACGCGGGGATCTTCCTCGTCCACGTCGCCGGGACCCACCGCCGTCGTGGAATCGGCGGCGCCCTCACGGCCGCGGCCCTCCGCGTGGGGCGCGACCGCGGGATGCATTCCGCCGCCCTCATGGCCAGCCCGGCCGGTGAGCCCCTCTACCGGCGCCTCGGCTTCACGACGGTGTCCGCGTACCGGCTCTTCACCCTGCCCGCGTGAGAGCGGCCCGTGCCCCGGCCCTGGTGAGGGCCGGGGCACGGGCCGGTCGGATCACTCTCCGGAGTGGACGGCGGGCCGGCGCAACTGCACCTCGGCGCCGGTCTGCTTGAAGGACTCCGCGGACACCGGGACGAGCACCGCGTCGCGGTGGAAGTCCCGCAGGTTCGTCGACCCGCAGCTGATCATCGTCGAGGTGAGCTTGGCCCGGGTCCGTTCCACGTTGTCGTACAGGCTGCCGGCGTAGGGCACGTAGCCGTCGACGCCCTCTTCGAAGACCATCTGGCCGCGGTGGCCGTAGCGGGCCGCGTTCTGCGCGCGCCGCGAGCCCTCACCCCAGTACTCCTTGTACCACTGGCCGCCGATCTGCAGCTTCGGCGACGGGCTCTCGTCGAGCCGGGCGAAGTAGCGGCCGAGCATGATGAAGTCCGCCCCCATCGCCAGCGCCATCGCCATGTGCGAGTCGTTGAGCAGGCCCCCGTCGCAGCACAGCGGCACGTACACCCCGGTCTCCTGGGCATAGGCGTCGCGCGCCTCGACCACGTCGAGCAGTGCGGAGGCCTGCCCGCGGCCGATGCCCTTCTGCGCGCGGGTGGTGCAGATGGCCCCGCCGCCGATCCCGACCTTCACGAATGCCGCGCCCGCATCGGCCAGGTAACGGAAGGCCCGGCCGTCGACGACGTTCCCCGCACCGACGAAAACGTCGTCACCGTACGTCTCCCGCGCGAATTCGAGGGTCCTCGCCTGGTACACGGAATAGCCGTCGGAGGAGTCCAGGCACAGCACATCCGCGCCGGCTTCCAGCAGGGCGGGAATACGGTCCTTGAAGTCACGGGAATTGATGCCGGCGCCCACCCGCAGACGCTTCTCGCCGTCCACGCTCGCGCGGTGGTACGTCTTGTGGGCCTGGTAGTCCCTCTTGAGCACCAAGGAGACGACCCGGCCGTCCTCGAGCAGCGGCAGCACGTCCAGGTGGTGATGCCAGATCAGCTCGTTCGCCTCGGACAGCGAAACCGAGGCCGGCGCGGTGACCAGATCGTCACGGCCCCGCATCCGGTTGCCGGCGGCCTCGGAGGTTCCGTGACGTTCCAGGTGGAAGTCGTCGAGGCTGATGATCCCCTGGAACTCGCCGTCCGGTTCCCCGTTCTCCGTCACCACGGCCACGCCCTGCTCGGTGTCGGCCAACTGCCGTGCCACCTCGCCGAGAGGCGTCTGCGACGCCACGGTGACGTCGCTGGTCCGGAAGCCGGCCTTGTGCCGCTTCACCGTCCGCACGTCCGCGGCCTGGTCCTCGACCTGCTGGTTCTGGTGGATGAACGACAACCCGCCGACCTGCGCCAGCGCCACCGCCAGCGTCGGTGACGACACCGCCTGCATGATGGCGCTCACCATGGGGGTGGCGACCCGGATCCCCGGCTCCTCGCCGACCCGGTGACGCACCAGGGGCGCCCCGAGGTCCACGTTGTCCGGCGTGCAGTCTTCCGTGGTCAGGCCCGGAATGAGGAGGTACTCACTCAGGGTGCGGGAAATCTCGGGGAGGATTTTCACGTCGTCTCCAAAAAGGGCCTGCGCACCGGTCGACGACCGATGGGCGAGGCTCGCGCCGGCAGTGCGGATCGACGCCGGCCGGTAGCGCACGGTCGGAAGAATGCGCTCTGGAGATCCTGGGAGCGGGCGCACCCGGCGGGTCGGTGCACACACGCGCGGCCGAATTGACAGCGAAGGCACGACAGGCCGGAATCCGCATGGTGTTGCACAGGCGCTGACTTCCATGACGCCATGCGTGATCGTACCGCACCCGGCCTTTCCCGAGGTCAGATCGAAACGTTGGGGCGGCGTGCGAGGATCATTGCGCGACCGTTCCGACACTGCTCACCCATACGGGTAGAGGCGCCGCCTCCCCCTCGCGCGACGGTGGTTCGGACCGGTCGCCCACGACGTCAAGGTCCGGCCAGGCGACCAGGCCGGGTTCCGGGTCGTTGAGGAAGTCCTTGACGATGGATTCGAGGTCGCCGGAGGGCGCGTAGGCACCGCCGAACGGCAGCTCGTCCGCGGCCACCGACCCCGTGGAGCAGCGGAGTTGCCCGGCCTGTTCGTCGTGCCACACGTAGAACGTGGCCGCCCCGGCGAAACCCGTGGCGTGGACGCGTCGCCGGATGCCTTCGGCGGTCCGCTCGAAGGCGTCGACCACCTCGGCCACCGAGACCGACCGCCGGTCGTCCACCTCCGCGGACAGGCACCAGGTGTTGGTCTCCCACTCGACCCGGCGGTCGGCCGGCTCCAGCAGGAGCGGCTCGTCGGCCATCTCGGCGATCGATGTCAGCAGCACGCCGCAAGTATCCCCGGGCGTGCACGGGGAATCGACGTCTCAGGCGCTGTCGGCGTCCGTCGGGGCATCCAGGACCTCGTCGCCGTAGACCTTGGTCACCTCGACGTCCAGAACGGTGGCGATCCGGCCGAACGACCAGTAGTAGCCCGCCACTTGAAGGACCTCGACCAACTCGCGCTCACTGAGGAAGGACCGCGCCAGGTCGAACACCTCGTCGCTGACGCGGGGCTGCCGCACGACTTCGGCGGTGAGGCGGAGCAGGGCGCGGTCGGGGAGGGGGATGGCGGGGTTGTCCAGGTCCCGGGCCCGGATGAGCCGGCGGGTCGGCTCGTCGACTCCTGCGGCCTGCGCCATGGGTTCGTGCTGGGCCGCGACGAAGGCGCAGTCGGTGTACTCGGCGACCGTGAGGATCACGAGTTCGCGTGAACGGGCCGGGAGGCGCAGGGAGGTGAACTGGGCCCGGGCGAGCTCCACGAACGGTTTCACGGTGCCGGCCGAGTGGGACATCATCTTGACCATGGGGTCCGGCGGCAGCGCCGTCAGGTACTGACGGACGTCGTCGGGGAAGGACGCCGGGTCGGGGTCGGTCAGGCGGGGCATGGTGTGCTCCTGGGGTGCGTGGTCGGGGGCGTCAGCGGGCTTCGGCGGGGAGGTCGAAGCCGGTCTCGCTCAGGTGCGAGAAGCGGCCGTCCTCGGCGTGGGTGCCGAAGATCGCGATCTCGCGGTGCTGGGTGGAGCCGTCGGCCAGGGTGAGGTGGAAGACGTGCCGTTCGGCGTACGTCGTGCCGTCGCCGACCTCGTCGATGACGGTCACCGTGCCGCCGGTGATCCGGGGGCGGATGCCGGCGACCATGGCCGCGAACTCCTCGCGGGTCAGGACGTCGCCGTCGCTGCGGTGGGTGTAGTCGGGCGCGTAGTACCGGTCGAGGACCTCGTCCAGTGCGACGCCGGGCTCGGGCTCGAAGACCAGTGCCCGGAGGGCTTCGCTGATGCGGGCGCGTGTCATCCCAGGTGCTCCTTCGGGGGAGGGGCTATGTGGACCCTTGGGTCCGGATGCATCCGACCGTACCGGACTCGAGGGTCCGGTACGGCGTCCGGTGGCCTGTGGACCTCGTCACAGCCCGCGGACCGCGGCGCAAGCGGCGAGCAACCCGGTACCGCGAGTCCCAGGAAAACGAGACGACTCCCTGCCCGCCCCGCCCCGCCGCAATCTGGAGGCGTCGGAGAACGAACACCGAGACGGGAGCGACACCATGACGACGACACTGATCACCGGAGCCAACAAGGGGCTGGGGTACGAGACGGCGCGGCGCCTGATCGGGGAGGGCCACACCGTCTGGATCGGCGCCCGCGACGCCGAGCGGGGCCGACTGGCCGCCGAGCGGCTGGGGGCGTCCTTCGTCCGGCTCGACGTGACGGACGACGAGTCGGTCGCCGCCGCCGCGCGGACGATCGAGGCCGGCGGCAGCCTGGACGTGCTGATCAACAACGCCGGCATCGAGGTGCGCCGGCCGGACAACAGCGTCGTGCCCACCGTGGAGACCACCGCCGACGCGATGAGGACGACCTTCGACACCAACGTCTTCGGCGTCGTGCGGGTCCTCCACGCGTTCGTGCCGCTGCTCCGGAAGTCTCCAGCCCCGGTCGTGGTCAACGTCAGCAGCGGCCTGGCCTCGCTGCACCACGTCACGGACCCCGACCAGCCCGCCCACATGTTCCCGGGCCTGGACTACCCGGCGTCGAAGCTGGCCGTGAACATGATCACCGTCCAGTACGCGAAGGCGCTGCCGGACTTCCGGATCAACTCGGTGGAGCCGGGCTTCACCAAGACCGACCTGAACGGCAACACCGGGTTCCAGTCGGTCGAGGAGGGCGCCGAGGTCATCGTCCGCATGGCGCTCGTCGGCTCCGACGGCCCGACCGGCGGCTACTTCGACCGCAGCGGCGCGCTGCCCTGGTGACGGGAGGCTGTAGGCGGTATACCCGCGGGTCAAGCTGGCGCCATGACGGCGGATGCTCCCCTGGACGCAGACGAAGAGCGCTTCTGGCGTGCCCTGCAGCGCGTGATGACCGCGTTGCCGAAGGCTCTGGATGACGACCTTCTGAAGCCGACCGGGCTGACGCTGTCCGAGTACTCGGTGCTGATGTTCCTGTCGGAGGCCAGGGACGGCGAACTGCGGATGATCGACCTGGCCGAGCTCACCCGCCTGTCGGCCAGCCGTATCTCACGGGTCGTCGACTCCCCCAAGGCCCGCGGCTGGGTGGCCAAGCGACGGCACGAGCTGGACGCGCGAGGGGAGCGTGGCGACGTTGACGTCCGGTGGCCTGGAACGGCTGGAAGCCGCCTATCCGTCGCTCCTGGCCAGTGCGCGCAGGCGCGTCATGGACCACGTCGACTCCGCCTCCCTCTCGGGCATGGCCGTCCAGTTCGAAGGCGTCGCCGAGCACCTCGGCTGAGGGCCGGCGTCCGGCGTCCGGCGGCACAAACTCGGTGGCGGAAGCGGGCCGTCACGGACCACCATGCGGGGCATGAGCGACCAAGCGCCACGATGGACCCGGGCAACCGTCTACCCCGACATGTGGGTCGACCCGGACGACGACCCCCGCGACAGCGAAGGCCCCGGTCCGGAGGGTGAACTCGCCACCCTTCAGGACTACCTGACGAGCTACCGCATGACCCTGCGGATGAAGTGCCAGGACCTGGACCCGGAGCAACTGGCCCGTCGTTCGGTCCCACCGTCGACGATGTCGCTGCTCGGCCTCGTCCGGCACCTCGCCGAGGTGGAACGGGACTGGCGCAACTGGATCAGCGACGGCGAACCGCTGCCGAAGCTGTACGGCAGGCGGGACGCGGACTTCGACGACGCCGTCGCCGACCAGGCCGTGGTCGATGCCGCGTACCGCGATCTGGAACGCGAGCAGGCAGCGACCGACGCGGCGCTCGCGGCGCACCCGGACCTGGGCGAGCGCGTGGGGAAGGACGGGATCGCCGTCAGGGGGCTGCTGGTGCACCGGATCGAGGAGTACGCCCGGCACTGCGGGCACGCCGACCTGTTGCGCGAGTGCGTCGACGGCAGGGTGGGGCAGTGACGGGGGCCTGAGCCCTTCCTCCCCGGCACGCGGGTGATCACGCGGTGGCCGCCGTCCTTTTGGCCCGGGCCTGCCGGTCCCGGCCTGCCGCTCCCGTCCTACCGGGCCCGGACGGCCGCCCGGCTCGGTACGACCATCCTGGAGGTGTCGACCAGGGAGAGCCCGGCCAGTCCCAGCAGGGGAAGGACGCGCCACGGCGGGATCCTCAACACCTTTACCTCCGTGTGGTACGTGCTCGTGTCCACGTGCTGCCACAGGATCCGGCCGCCCGCGGGGACGTGGTCGGCGAAGTACACGCCGTACAGGACGAGGGCCACGCCGATCGCCGTGGGCGACGAGGCGCTGCAGGAGCCGGTGCCGGCCGCCGATCGCCGGGACCACGGCGAACGCCTCGTTGAGGAAGCGCGTCGTACGGACCGGGACCAGGGCGAGGCAGAGGCCGAGCCCGATCATCGCGCACGCCGCCAGTACCGCGACCAGCGACGCCCCCGCGAACCCGCGCACCGCCCACTCCCCGCGCTCCTCCGGCGCCACCCCGGGCGTCGTCAACGCCAGCGACAGGGCGGATCCCCGGGAAGCGGCGTTGACGGGACCCGTACGCGGTACGGATCCCTGCGGCGACAGAAGATCCGCACAGCGCAGGGGAGACCCATGACCGTCTCACTGATCACCGGAGGCACCAGGGGCCTCGGCCGGGAGACCGCCCGCCGGCTGATCGAGCTGGGGCACACCGTGCACGTCGGCGGCCGCGACGCGAGCCACGGCCGCGCGGCCGCCGCCGAGCTCGGCGCCCACTTCGTCCCCCTCGACGTGACCGACGACGCCTCCGTCACTGCGGCTGCGGCCGACCTCACCCGCCGGGAGGGCCGGCTCGACGTCCTGGTCAACGGCGCCGGGGCGTTCGAGGGCGTGCGCGGGGCCGAGGAGGTCACCGCGGCCGTCATGCGCCACGTCTTCGAGACCAACGTCTTCGGAGCGGTGCGGATGACACACGCCTTCCTGCCCCTGCTGGCGGTCTCCGAGGCGCCCGTCATCGTCAACGTGAGCTCGGCGTTCGGCTCGTTCGGCCTGGTCACCGACCCGGGCCGCCCGGAAGCCCGCATCCTCCTGCCGGTGTTCGCGTCGTCGAAGGCGGCGCTGAACATGCTCACGGTGCAGTACGCCAAGGCCCTGCCCGGCCTGCGTGTCAACGCCGCCGAGCCCGGGCTGACCGGGGCGGACCCGTTCGGAACGGGCACCGGGACCGTGGGGGAGGGCGCCGAGGCGATCGTCCGGCTGGCGACCCTCGGCCCGGACGGCCCCACCGGCACCTTCTCCGGCCCGGACGGCGCACTGCCCTGGTGATCCCCGCGGTCGGCGCCGCGGTCAGCCAACGTTACGGTCCCGTCCCGCGAGCAGGCCCGCGGCCAGCTGCGCCACCATCAAGGCGGCCATGAGGACCAGCGGGACCCGCCAGCCGCCGGTGTGCTCGTAGAGCGCTCCGACCAGGAACGGGACGGGGATCGACAGCAGGTAGCCGGCGCTCTGCGCGAAGGCGGAGAGCCGCACCACCGTCGCGCTGTTCCGGCCGCGCAACCCGATCATCGTCAGGGCCAGTGGGAACGAGCAGTTGGCGACGCCCAGCAGCACGGCCCACACCCACGGCGCGGCAGCCGGTGCCGCCCACAGCCCCGCGTACCCGGCCAGCCCGAACACCCCGAGCACGACCGCGATGCCGCTCTGCCGCCGCAGCCTCCCCGCGAGGGCCGAGAGCGCGAAGGACAGCGGTACGCCCAGCAGTGAGGTGACGGCGAACAGCACGCCCGCGGTCCCGGCCGACAGCCCTGCGTCCCGGAACACCTGGGGCAGCCAGCCGATGACGACGTAGGCCGCCCCCGCCTGCAGGCCGAAGTACGCGGCCAGCGCCCATGCCGTGGCGGAGCGGGTCATCCGCACACCGAGTCCGGTCCCGGCGCCGGGTGGCCCGGGTGCGGGCTGCGGCGCCCGGTCCGCCGTACGGATGCGCGCCAGTACGAGCCACGGGGGCACGGCGGCGGCGGCGACCACGCCCCAGGCGCCCAGCCCCCACCGCCAGTCACCGCCGAAAGCCCCGGACAGCGGCACCGTGGCGGCCGCCGCGACCGAGGCGCCCAGGTTGAGGGCCATGGAGTACAGGCCGGTCATACGGCCGACCTGGTCGGGGAAGCGCTGCTTGACCACCACCGGCAGCAGCACGTTGGCCACGGCGATCCCGGCGAGCGCGAAGGCGCTGAGCGCCAGGAACAGCGCGGTGCCCCCGGCGAGGGGCCGCAGCACCAGCCCCACGGCGACCACGGCCGTGCCCGCCGCGACGACCGCCGAAGGTCCGTACCGGCGGGCGAGCCCGGGAGCGGCGAAGCCGACCAGGGCGAAGCAGAGCGCCGGCACGGAGGTGAGCAGCCCGGCGACGGCACCGCTCATCCCGAGGGCGGCGCGCGCTTCGGCCAGGACGGGCCCGAGGCTCGTGACGGCGGGGCGGAGGTTGAACGCCACCAGCAGCAGCGCCACCACCGCCAGGCCGCCGGTGCGGGCACCGGGCCGTGCCGGGTTCCGCCGTTCCGCGGACCGGTTCGGGACCCTCCGGCGTATAATCATGGGATGAGTCTACGTCCCGTGCCGCGTCCTTCCGGTCTCTTCGAGCAGGTCGTGTCCGGACTGCGCCGCCAGATCACCTCCGGGGCCTGGCCGGTGGGCTCGCGCATCCCGACCGAGCCGGAACTCGTCCGGCAACTGGGGGTGGCCCGCAACACCGTCCGCGAGGCCGTCCGCGCGCTCGCCCACAACGGGCTGCTGGACATACGCCACGGCTCGGGCACGTACGTCGCGGCGACCAGCGAGCTCGCCGGGGTGATGCAGCGCCGCTTCGAGGACGCCGGGCAGCGGGACGTGACCGAGGTGCGCGGCGCCCTGGAGTCGGCCGCCGCCGGCCTGGCCGCGACGCGCCGCACGGAGGACGACCTCGCCCGCCTCGGCACGCTGCTGGACCAGCGGGAACGCGCCTGGGCCTCGGGTGACCGGGACGCCTTCGTAGACGCGGACAGCGCCTTCCATCTCGCCGTGGTGGCCGCCTCGCACAACGAGGTGCTGGCCGAGCTCTACGCGGACCTGGGCCAGGTCGTCAGGGACTCGCTGAAGGAGCACTTCGGCGGCCGCGCGTTGCGCCCGGAGGACTACATGGACCACGCGCGTCTGCTGGACGCCGTCCGCGCGGGCGACGCGGCCGCGGCGGCCGGTGAGGCCGCCTCCCACACCTCGGGCTGCCGGTTCGGCGGCTGAGCCCGCCGGGCCTGCGGCCCGTCAGGCCGGCAACGCGCCCGTCCGGGTGGCTTCCTCCCTGAGCCGCGCGGCGGTCCTGGTGACGTCGTAGCCGGGTCCGACGCCGTCGACGAGGATGACCTCGCCGTCGAGATGGCGGGTGCGGAGCGGAAGGATCTCCTGGTAGAGGTTCGACCCGTACCAGGCCCGCGCCCGGTCCATGTCCGGGAACTCGATCAGGACGATCGTCCCGGGCCACCGCCCCTCGACGACCTCCACGGTCGCGCCATGGACGATGAAGCGGCCGCCGAAGGGGTCCAGGGTGTCCTGGATGCGCTCCATGTAGGTGAAGACCTCCTCGTGGGGCTGCGCGGGACGAAGGTGGCCGACGGCGTAGGCGGTCATGGCTGCTCCCTGGGGTCGTGGTGAGTGGTGTCCCGTGTCCGTCCTGCCGGACGTCCTTGATCCTGCCGGGCCCGTGCGGGCCGGTCGATGACGCCGGAGGTAATGGCGTCACGGGCGGCGATCTCGTCGACCCGGCGGCGTGCCACGGCTCGACCTCCGCCATCGCCGTCATGTGTGTCTTCATCCGACTTGTTTGTCATTGGATGACGCGACCCTGATATCGCTCACCGGCCGGCAGCTCGGCCGCGCCTCCACCCGGGCCGACGGCGGCTACACGCTGACCGCGCCCGGCGCCGGCTCGTACGTGCTCGTCGCCGCCGCCGACGGCCACCAGCCGCAGGCGTCCACCGTGGTGGTCGGCGAGGAGCCCGTCCCCTACGACGTGGTCCTGGCCACCGGCGGCACCGGCCAGGACGGCACCTTCGGCTTCCAGGACCTGCCCGCGGGCGACTTCACCCTGGCCGTCAACGCCACCGGCTACCGGCCGGCCGCACTGCCGGTCGAGGTCGCCGGCAACGGCCCCACCCACGTCGAGGTCCCGCTCCGCACCGGAGCCCGCCTGCAGGGCACCGTCCTCGGCGGCACCGCCCGCACACCACTGCCGGAGGCCCGCGTCACCCTGATCGACGCGGCCGGGAACCTGCTGGCCACCGCCACCGCCACCGCCACCACCGGCACCGACGGGGCCTACGCCTTCGGCGACCTGGACGCCGGCGAGTACGCGCTGGTCGCCAGCGGCTACCCGCCGGTGGCCACCCAGGTCACCGTCGGCAACGACGCCACGGCCGGCCACCAGGACGGCTTCGACGTCGAACTCAACCACCCCGAGGGATGACGCGGTCGTCCCTCTGTGCGGACGGGTGCGAACTTCATCACATCCAGGTCATATCGGTACGGTTCGGGCGGGGCCGCGAGGCCCGATGCGGGACCGCCCCCAGGAGGCCGTCCGCGACCAGAGTGGCGGTCGCCCTCCCGGGTGGCGGCAACGGCCTGCAGCGGTCGCCTCCGCCTGGCCGGCCGGCCGACAACGGCGCGTCGCGTCACCGCACTTGGGGCATCGGGCACGCCAAGACCGCGGTGCGGAACGGCGTCGCGTCACGGCCGCGCGACGGTCCCCGAAGGCTTCCCCGTGAACCGTCCGGCCACGCGGGGACGTGGCCGCGCAGCGCCTGCCGAGGTCCTCGCCGCCCCGGCCGGACGTAGCCGACGTCACATCCCGTCCTGCCCAACCGTCCGCCCACACTGGGCAGTCAGCCCGGCCGGCAGCAACCCGATGGACGGAGTGACATGGGTCATACCCGAATATCCCGGCGCGCCCTGGCCGCCGCGGTCCTCGCAGGCGTGGCGGTCCCCGTGGCGGCAGGAGCCGCGACGGCGGAGGCCGCCGCCGCGACGCCCCAGGTGAGCTGCAGCTCGGCGGCGCCCGGACTGGCCGCGAAACTGCAGCGGGACATCACGTCGGCGCTGGAGGGCGGCACCGCCCGTACGGCCGTGTCCGTGCACGACCGCGCGACCGGCACGTCGTGCACCCTCCGCGCGGACCAGCACTTCGACTCCGCCAGTACGGTCAAGGTCACCGTCCTGGCGACCCTGCTGCGGGACGTGCAGCAGCACCACCGCCACCTCACCTCCCGTGAGGCCGGGCTCGCCACCGCCATGATCACGAAGTCGGACAACGACGCCACGACCGTGCTGTGGAAGCAGCTCGGCGTCGCCAAGGTCAACGACTTCCTGTCCGCCGCCGGGATGAGCCACACGGTGCCGGGCGGCGCCGGGGCCTGGGGTCTCACCCAGATCACCGCCGGGGATGAGCAGAAGCTGATGGACCTGCTCACGGCACCGAACGCCGTGCTCGGCGACAACGCGCGCGCCTACGCCCTCAAGCTGATGAACGAGGTCGTCCCCTCCCAGCGCTGGGGCACCCCCGCGGGCGCTCCGGACTCCGCGGTCGTCCACGTCAAGAACGGTTGGCTCTCCCGCGCCACCCACGGTTGGCGGGTGCACAGCCTGGGCGCCTTCACCGGCGGTGGGCACGACTACAGCATCACCGTCCTCACCGACGGCGACGCGACGATGGCCTCCGGCATCGCCACCGTCGAGGGCGTCTCCCGCGCGATCCACCAGGACCTCGACGCGGCCTAGGCAAGGCCGTGTCGTGCGCCCCTCCGCGCAGGGGCTGGACTTAATGTCCAGGATGGACGTAGAGTCCAGCCATGGAGAAGGCGCGACTCGACGAGAACGACCCCCGGGTACGGCAGTGGGCCCCGGTCTGCCAGGCCGTGGCCCTGCTGCTGAGCCCGTACGCCGAGGTGGTCCTGCACGACGTCGCCGACGACCGCGTGCTGGGCATCTGGAACCCCATGTCGCGGCGTACCGCCGGCGACCCCTCGCTGCTGGGCGAGCTGGAGCGGCTGGACCCGTCGGCGCACGACGTGTACGGCCCGTACGAGAAGCTGCTCGCCGACGGGCGCCGGCTCTCGTCCGTCAGCGCGGTCCTGCGGGACGGCGACGGCCGGCCCTCCGCGGTGCTGTGCGTCAACCTCGACCGGACCCCGCTGGAGCAGGCGGCCTCGGTGCTCTCCGCCTTCGCCGCGCCCACCGTGCCGCACCCGGAGCCGCTCTTCGAGCAGGACTGGACCGAGCACGTGCAGCGGACCGTCGGCACCTACACCCGTGACCGGGGCTGCCCGGTGGACCGCCTGGGCCGCGAGGACCGCCTCGCGATCCTCGAGGAGCTCGACCGGACCGGGGTGTTCACGATGCGCCGCGCCGTGCCCGTCGTGGCCGGCGCCCTGCAGGCGTCCCGCTCCACCGTCTACGCCCTGCTCGCCGACCTCAAAGCGCAGAGGAAGCGCCCGTGAGCCGACTTCCCGACTTCCGGCTGGAAACGTACTTCTCCCGCTGGGAGTTCACCGTCCGTCATCACCTGACCGCCTCGGACGCGCAGACCATGACCCTCCCCGAACTGCTGGAACTCGCAGACGCCGAGGACCGGCACGCCTGGCAGACGCTCTCCCTCGGCTACACCCGGACCTTCGGCGACCCCGGGTTGCGCGAGGCGATCGCCGCAACGTACGAACGGGCGGGCGCCGACGACGTGATCTGCTTCGCAGGCGCGGAGGAGGCGCTCTACCTCGCGATGCAGGTGCTCCTCGGCCCCGGCGACCACGCCGTCGTCGTCACCCCCAACTACCAGGCCGCGGAGACCGTGCCGCTCTCCCTGTGCGAGGTGACGGGCGTGCCGCTCGACCCCGAGCGGGACTGGGCCCTGGACGTGGACCGGGTGGCCGCGGCGCTCCGCCCCACCACCCGCGTCGTGTCCGTCAACTTCCCCAACAACCCGACCGGCAAGGTCATCGACGCCGCCGACTTCGCGCGCCTGGCCGAGCTCTGCGACGAGCGCGGCATCCACCTGTTCAGCGACGAGGTCTACCGCGGCCTCGAACGCGACCCGGCCCGCACCCTGCCCCAGGCCGCCGACCTGTCGGAACGGGCGCTGTCGCTGAACGTCACGTCCAAGGCGCTCGGCCTGCCCGGGCTGCGGATCGGCTGGATCGCCTGCCGGGACCGGGAGTTGCGCTCGCGCCTGGAGCGGGCCAAGCACTACACCACGATCTGCAACGCCGCGCCCAGCGAGGTGCTCGCCCGGATCGCCCTCAAGGCCCGCGACCGGATCCTGGACCGCAACCGCGCCCTGATCGCCGCCAACCTCCCGCTCTTCGACGCCTTCTTCGCCGAGTTCGACGACCTGTTCAGCTGGCGCGCCCCGGACGGCGGCTGCGTCGCCTACCCCCGCTACCTCGGCGCCGACGGCGTGGAACGCTTCTGCACCGAACTCGTCGAGCAGGCCGGGGTCCTGCTGCTGCCCGCGAGCATCTTCCGCTCCGAGCTCACCGATACGCCCGCCGACCGCTTCCGTGTCGGCGTCGGGCGCCGCGACCCGGCCCCCGGACTCGACGCCCTCGCCGGCTGGCTGCGAGCGCGCCGATGACCGTCCCCGTCCTGGGCCCCGAGGAGATCGAGGCCGCCGCGCGGCCCGCGCTGGTGCTGGACGCGGTCCGTGCCGCGCTGATCGCCCACGCGGCCGGCCGCACCACCGTGCCGCCGCCCACCCATCTGACGTTCCCCGCCGCGGACGGCGACTGCCACGTGAAGACGGGCTGGATCGACGGGTCCGACGACTTCACCGTGAAGATCGCCTCCGGCTTCTACCGCAACCCGGAGCGCGGCGCACCCGTCAACCACGGCCTGGTCTGCGTCATCAGCGCCCACACCGGCCGGGTCCGCGCCGTCCTCGACGACGGCGGATGCCTCACGGCCTGGCGCACGGCAGCCGCCGGAGCCCTCGCCGGCCACGCCCTGGCCCGCCCCGAAGCCCGCAGCGTGGGGGTGTTCGGCACCGGCGAGCAGGCCCGGCTGCAGGTGCGGTGGCTGGCGATGCTGCGCCCCGTCGGCCGGGTCCTCGTCCACGGCCGCGACGGGGGCCGGGCGACCGCCCTCTGCGAGCACCTGGCGGCCCACGGGCTGAGCGCCGGCCCCGCCTCCGCCGCGGAGGCCGCGGGCGCCGACATCGTCGTCACCGCCACGCCCGCCACCTCCCCGGTGCTGGACGCCGACGCGGTCCGCCCCGGCGCGCGCGTCACCGCCGTCGGCGCGGACATGCCGCACAAGAACGAGCTGCCGCCCGCGCTCTTCGCCCGTGCCGCCGTCATCGCCACGGACGACCACGAACAGTGCCTCCACCACGGCGACCTCGCGCACGCCGTCCGAGCGGGCGCGGTCCCGCACGACGCCGACGTCCCCCTCGGGGCCCTGCTCCGCACCCCTCCGGACCGCAGGGACCGCACGGACGCCACTGTGACGATCGCCGACCTCACAGGCGTCGGGGCCCTCGACGCCGCCGTCGCCTCGGCGGTGGTCCGGGAGCTCCTCGGCTGACGTCCCGTCGGACGACCGCTTCCCCGGGGCGGGGTCAGGCCGAGGCGCCGCGACGCGGGGCGACGAACAGGCTCTGCACGCTGCGGCCGATGGGGCCCTGTTCGTCGTGGAGGGAGGCCTCGGCCATGCCCACGCCGTACGGGTCGACGGTGGTGCGGGCATCGAGGCAGACCCACTCGCCGGCGGGGTGGCGGTGGAGGTGGACGGTGAGGTCGGGGTTGACGAAGAGGTGCTCGGAGAAGTCCAGCACATTGCTCACGCCGTTGCCGGAGTCCGCCGCGACCAGGACACGGTCCAGGGGAGCGGTCTTCTCGCCCGCGACGAGCGGGACGCGCATCCGCAGCCAGCAGGTGGCGGGGCCGCGGTCGAGGAAGGAACCGGCGGCGAAGCGGGTCTCCATGGCCGTGTGGTAGCCGGTGTCCCACGGCACGGGGAAGAACGGCTCGGGGCGGGCCTGCGCGGGTCCGGGAACGGCGGGTTCCGCGGCGGCGCCGGGATCCGTGGTGGGGCCCGCGGCGGGGACGGTGCCGGGCGCGGTGCGGATGCGCAGGGCCCGCGCCCGCATGATCTGCGCGCCCCCGTCGGGCGACAGGGAGGCCTCGACCAGTTCCACGCTGCGCCCCTCGCGCAGCACGCGGGTGGTCACGGTGAGCGGGGCGAGCGGCACCGGGCTGTGGATCTCGAGGGTGATCCGGACCAGGCGCATGTCCTCGCGGGCGCCCGGACGCGTCTGCACCGCGCGGCCGAGCAGGGCCGCGGGCGGCCCGGCGTGCTGGCTCGCGGCGTCCCAGGGGCCGCGCGTGTACCCGGTCGGGACGAAGCGTTCGTCCGCCACCCGCTCGAAGAAGGCCTCGACATCACTATGGTCCGGCATGCTCACCGCTGCTCTCCCGCCCGCTGACGACGCAGTAGAGGCTACTGGTGGGTAAGTCCGGTGTCACGGCACTGGTGGGAGGGGGCTTCGCGGGCGTCCTGCCAGGCGGCGGCCGGCGACAGTTCGAACCACGTCGTCTTGCCGGTCGCCGTCAGGTCCGAGCCCCAGGCGTCGCTGAGCAGGTCCAGGATCTCCATGCCGCGCCCGCCCTCCGCATCGGTGTCGGTGACGCGCCGGACCGCGGCCCGGGAGCTGATGTCCTCGACCTCGCACCGCAGGTGCCCCTCCGCGACGCGCAGGTTCATCCGCACCGGACCGCGTGCGTGCCGCAGGGCGTTGGTGACCAGTTCGCTGACCAGGAGTTCCGCCGTATCCGCGAGGTTGCCAAGGCCCCATGTACGCACCTGAGCCGTGGCCAGCCTGCGGGCGCGGCCCACCGAGGCCAGCTCGTGCTCCAGCGGCCAGGAGGCGTCCCGGGCGGAGGCGCGTCCGGCCGGAGCGTGCAGGGGGCGCACGGGCTCCAGGGTGCGTGACCACAGCCTGAGCTGCCGGGCGAGCCAGGACGCTGAGGTGCGCGTCCCGTCTGTGCCGATGGCCTGGGCGGCGGCCATGGTGATCATTCCCTTCCGCTGTCGGGAGTGTGAGGCGCGAGAGTCTTTCCTGTAGCACCCGCTACGTCTATCAAATATACATGTAGCGGGTGCTACGGTAAATGCGCTGGCAAAAGTGATAAATGCGGACTTCGGGAGAGTGTCATGCCGCGACGGGCCGATGCCGACAAGCGGCGGGAACTCCTCGACCGTGTGCGGGAGTACGTGGTCGCGCACGGCCTGGCGGATCTTTCCCTGCGGCCGATGGCCAAGGCGCTGGGCACCAGCGACCGGATGCTCCTCTACTACTTCGGCAGCAAGGAACGCCTGGTCGCCGAGGCACTCGCCCTGGACGCGAGCCGGCCGATCCTGCGCTTCCGCGAGGTCCTCGCGGTGGCCGGCACGCCCCGGGACGCGGAGGGGATGCGACGCCTGGCGGAGGCGCTGTGGCGGGAGATCCGCAGCCCCGAGCGCCTTGCGCTGTTGCCCCTGTACTTCGAGATGATGGCCGCCGCCATGCTGAGACCCGAGCGCCACGGCCCCCACATGTACGGACTGGTCACCGAGTGGACCGAGCTCATCGCCCCTGTCTTCGAGGGCCTGGGTATGGCAGGGGAGCGTGCGCGCATCGAGGCATCCCTCCTGGTGGACGCCGTCTTCGGACTCCTGCTCGCATTCCTCGCGGACGGTGAGGAGGAGCGTGTGGACCCCACGTTCCGCACGCTCCTGGACCGCCTCGAAGCTGGCTGGCGTGCCCCGGACCGCGCCCCGGGGGCCGCCGCCGTCCCGTGACCCCGGGCCGGGTTCACGCCCCGGCCAGTGCCTCCTCCGCCGCCTGCAGCGCCGTCTCGCGGTCGGCCGGGACGAGGCCCACGCGGGTGCGCCGGTCGAGGAGGTCGCCGGTGTCGAGCGCCCCCTCGTGGCGTACGGCCCACACCAACTCCGCGCGCGTGACGGGGTGACCGGGCACGACCGGCTCCCGCAGGGCGGGATCGGCGGCCCCGAGGGCGTGCACGGCGGGGGCCTCGGTTCCGTAGCGCTGCACCAGGCGGCGCGGGGCCCGCAGGCCGGTGAGCACGTGCGGCGCTGCGGCGCCCACGAGCGGCAGCGACGTGGTGCGGCAGGGGGCGGTGCCGAGCCCGCGGGCCGTGACGGCGGCGTCGATCGCGTCCTGGGCCATGCGGCGGTAGGTCGTCAGCTTGCCGCCGACGACGGTCACCACGCCCTCGGCGGAGGTGAGCACCGCGTGCTTGCGCGAGATGTCGGCGGTACGGCCCGAGCCGTCGGCGGAGGTGTCGAGCAGCGGGCGCAGTCCGGCGAACGCCCCCACCACGTCGTCGCGGTGGACGGGGACGTCGAGCGCCGTGCCGAGCACGTCGAGCAGGAAGCCGATGTCCGTCTCGGGCACCTCCGGCACGTCGGGGACGGCTCCGTCGACCGGCTCGTCGGTGAGCCCCACGTACACCCGGCCGTCGCCCTGCGGCAGGACGAGCACGAACCGGTTGGACTCCCCGGGGATCGGTATGTGCAGGCCTGCGGGCAGGCCGCCGAGGCCCTCCGAGCGCAGCACCAGGTGCGTGCCCCGGGACGGACGCAGCCGTACGCCGTCGACCAGGCCGCCCGCCCACACGCCGGAGGCGTTGACCACCGCACGGGCCCGGATCGTGTGCTCCTCGCCGGTCAGCTCGTCGCGTACGACGGCGCCCGAGCCGCTGAGTGAGACCGCGCGCACCCGCGTCAGGACACGCGCCCCGTGCGCCGCGGCGGTCCGGGCGATCGCGGTCACCAGGCGGGCGTCGTCGGCGAGTTGGCCGTCCCAGGACAGCAGGCCGCCGCGCAGCCCCGCGGTGCGCAGGGCGGGGGCGAGGTGCCGGGTCTCCACCGCGGACAGCCGACGCGGCGCCGGGAGAGTGGCCCGCGCCGTCCGCGCCGACAGGCGCAGCGCGTCGCCGGCCCGGAAACCGGACCAGGCCAGTGCGGCCTGCCCGCGCGAGACCAGCGGGGTCAGCGGCAGCACGAAGGGCTGGGCGCGGACGAGGTGGGGGGCGGTGCGCTCCATCAGCACGCCGCGCTCCACCGCGCTCTCGTACGCGACGTCCAACTGGCCGGAAGCCAGGTAGCGCAGGCCGCCGTGGATCAGCTTGGAGCTCCACCGGGAGGTGCCGAAGGCCAGGTCGTGGGCGTCGATCGCGGCGACCGACAGCCCGCGGGACGCCGCGTCGAGGGCCGCGCCCGCGCCGGTGGCGCCGAGGCCGACGACCAGGACGTCCACCTGCTCGCCGGCGGCCAGTTCCGCCAGTTCGCGGGCGCGCCGCGCGGCGCTGAGCGAGGACGCGGGGGAGGGGGCCGGGCTGTTCATGGAACTCATGGGGCTCATGGAACTCATGGGGCGAGGGTCCTCTCCAGGATGTCCCGCAACTCCCCGAGGAAGGCCGCGGAGGTCAGGTCGGGGTCGTCCTCGTCGGTCATGGTGCGCAACGAGAGCGTGAACGACTGGACGACCAGCAGCACGGAACGGGCCTGCCGGGTGACGTGACCGGCGCGGACCGAGCCGTCGGCGTGGCCCTCCTCCAGGGCGCCGGCGATCCGTTCCAGCAGTGCGTCCTGGCTGGCGCCGCGGCGGTCCAGCACATAGGGGAGGAGCAGTTCGGGGTCGACGTCGAGGATCTTGACGAACAGCGGGTGGCGGCGGAAGGCGCGCACCCCCGCCACCAATCCCTCGACCATGTACGTCCGGATGCTCGTGTCCTCGTGCCGCTCGGGCATCGCGTCCACCGCGACCGAGACCCACTCACGGGTCATCAGGTCGCCGACGAGCGTGCGCACGTCGGGCCACCGCCGGTAGAGCGTCATGCGGGACACGCCGGCCCGGCGGGCCACGTCGGTCAGGGTCGTGCGGCGGACGCCGACGGCCAGGACGCAGTCGCGGACCGCGTCGAGCACCGGGTCGCTGTCCGAGCTGTTGTGACGAATAGGCGCCATGTGTCACAGTGTAACGCCCTGTGGGGGACGCAGGAGACGGCACCCCCAGAAACGACCGGTGAGGACGAGCCCGTGGACATGTTGTGGAGCGGCTGGGGCGACCCGGCCAAAGCGGCCCCGCTGCCCGACACCGTGATCGGCCTGCTGCGCGATCTGCTGGGCGTCAAACCCCGCGGCGCGGAACCCGCCGCCCTGGAGGACGTCGCCGTACCCGGGTCCCCCCTCACCGACGAGGCCCGGCAGGACCTCGCCGACTGCGTGGGCGACCCGGCCCACGTGCGCACGGACGCCGAGACCCGGATCCGCCACACGCGCGGCAAGTCCACCCCCGACCTGCTGCGCATCCGCGGCGGCGACGTCGACGACACCCCGGCGGCCGTCGTGCTGCCCGCCGGCCACGACGAGGTCCTGGCCGTCCTCGCCGTCTGCGCCGAACACGGCCTCGCCGTCGTCCCCTTCGGCGGCGGCACCTCCGTCGTGGGGGGCCTCGCCCCGCAGGGGCGGCGCCCCTTCGTCGCCCTGGACCTGCGCCGCATGAACCGTCTGCTGTCGCTGGACCCCGTCTCGCGGACAGCGATCCTGCAGCCGGGGCTGCGCGCCCCCGACGCGGAGGCGCTCCTGGCCGAACAAGGCTTCACCCTGGGCCACTTCCCCCAGTCCTACGAGTGGGCCACCATCGGCGGATTCGCCGCCGCCCGCTCCAGCGGCCAGGCCTCCGCGGGCTACGGCCGCTTCGACGAGATGGTGCTGGGCCTGACCGTCGCCACCCCGCGGGGCACCCTCGACGCCGGCCGCGCCCCCCGCTCCGCGGCCGGCCCCGACCTGCGCCAGCTGATCCTCGGCTCCGAGGGCGCGCTGGGCGTCATCACCTCCGTGACGGTGCGGATCCGCCCGCTTCCCCAGGTCAAGGTCTACGAGGGCTGGCGCTTCGCCTCCTTCGCCGAGGGCGCCGCGGCCCTGCGCCGGCTCGCCCAGGACGGCCCCCGCCCCACGGTGCTGCGCCTGTCCGACGAGACCGAGACGATGGTCGGCCTCGCCCAGCCCGACGCGATCGGCTCGGACGGGGCCGCGTCCGCGGGCTGCACGGCGATCGCCGGTTACGAGGGCACCGCGGAGGACACCGCCCTGCGCCGGGAGCAGGCCGCGGCCGTACTGCGCGAGTGCGGCGGCGCGTACCTGGGCGAGGAGCCCGGCGAGCGCTGGGCCCACGGCCGGTACTCCGCCCCCTACCTGCGGGACTCGCTGCTCGACGCGGGCGCCTTCGCCGAGACCCTGGAGACCGCCACCTTCTGGTCCCGGATCCCCGAGCTGTACGACTCCGTGCGCGATGCGCTCACCGCGACGCTGGCCGCGGCCGGCACCCCGCCGCTGGTCATGTGCCACATCTCGCACGTCTACGAGAACGGCGCCTCGCTCTACTTCACGGTCGTCTCGGCGCAGGGCGAGGACCCCGTGGCGCACTGGACCCCCGCCAAGGAGGCCGCCAACGAGGCCGTCCTCGCCGCGGGCGGCACCATCACCCACCACCACGGCGTGGGCACCGACCACCGCGACTGGTACGTCCGGGAAGCGGGTCCGCTCGGCATCGAGGCCCTGCGCGCCGTCAAGGACGCGCTCGACCCCGACGGGCTCCTCAACCCCGGCATCCTGCTGCCCACCCGCTGACCCCGTCCCGCCGTCCCCGGAGGCACACCCATGCGACAGTTCACGGCCGTCGTCAACCCCACCGCCGGGGGATCCACCGGGGCGGCAGCCGTCCTCCCACTGGCGAAGCTGCTGCGGGAGGCGGGCGCGGAGCTGGAGACCGTGTGCAGCGACAGCCTCCGGCACGCCCAGGACCTGGCGCGCCGGGCCGGCGAGCGCGGCCGCGTCGTCCTGGCCGTCGGCGGTGACGGCATCGTGGGCGGCATCGGCGGCGCCCTCAGCGGGACCGGCACCGTCCTCGGCCTCGTCCCCGCAGGCCGCGGCAACGACTTCGCGCGCGCCCTCGGCCTGCCCTCCGGGCCCGCCGAACTCGCCAGGATCCTGCTCCGCGACGAGCCGCGCGCCGTCGACACCATCGAGGTCGAGTCGGCGGTCCACGACCGGACCGTCGTCCTCGGCAGCGTCTACGCAGGCGTCGACGCGGTCGCCAACCACCACGCCAACACCGCCCGGCTGCTGCGCGGCCCGGCCTCCTACTACGCCGGCGGGCTGCGCGCGGTGGCCGGCTGGCGTGCCGCCGCCTACCGCGTCACCGTCGACGGAGTCGTCCACGAACGCCGCGGCTACACCGTCGTCGCCGCCAACTCCGGCTACTACGGATCCGGCCGGGCCATCGCGCCCGGCGCCCGGGTCGACGACGGGCTGCTCGACGTCGTCATGATCCACGACGCGCCGCGCCGCCTCTTCTTCGCGCTGATGAACGAACTCAAGACCGGTGCGCACGTGGAGCGCCCCGAGGTCGAGATCGTGCGCGGCAAGGAGATCCGCATCGAGGCCGACCGCGCGATCCCGTACGGCGCGGACGGCGAGGTGGAGGCCGCCCTCCCGGTCACCGCGCGGATCCGCCCGGGCGCACTCCGCGTGCTGTGCTGATCCCCGCCGTGGGTAGGCTCGCCCGGTGCCCGAAGACGCCTACCTCGCCGCGGTCCGGGAGTCGTACGACACCGTCGCCGCCGACTACGCCGCACAGGTCAGCACCCCGGACGGACTCGACCCGCTCTCCCGCGCCATGCTGGCAGCCTTCGCCGAGACCGTGCGCACGGCCGGCCGGGGCCCGCTGGCGGACCTGGGGTGCGGCCCCGGCTACGTGACGGCGCACCTCGCCGGGCTGGGGGTGCGCGCGTACGGGGTCGACCTGTCGCCGCGCATGGTCGAGCTGGCCCGGCGGGCCCACCCGCACCTGCGCTTCACCGTGGGGTCCATGACCGCGCTCGACATCGGCGACGGCGAACTGGGCGGCGTCCTCGCCTACTACTCCACCCACCACACGCCGCCCGAGCTGCTGCCCGTCGTCTTCGCCGAGTTCCGCCGCGTCCTGGCACCCGGCGGCCACCTGATGCTCGCCGGCTGGGTGGGCGAGGACGAGCACCTGTGCCCGGAGCACGCGTACGGCGGCCACCCGGTCTCGTACGGGCTCCACATGCTGCCGGCCCCGCGGATCGCCGCGCTGCTCGAGGAGGCCGGTCTCACCGTCACGGCACGCCTGGTGCAGGAGCCCGGTGCGGGCGCGAAGCGCGCCGTCGCCACGTTCCTCGCGGAGAAACCCGAACGCCCCTGACGGCCGGGCCCCTTCCTGCGTCACCCCGCGGGCGGACCGATGTCCAGTCCGTTCTCGTCCAGGGCGTCGGAAGGCGGCGCGGGTCGACGCTGTTCCACGTCAGCGAGAGCTCGTCCGGCTCGTTGTGGTCGGCCTCGACCTGCTCGCCGGCGAAGCCGACCACCGCGTCATCCTGCCAGAGCCCGCGCGGCGGGCTTGAACCGGCCGTAACGGGAGGTCATAGCGTTGTCGGCGTGATCGGGAACGACGACGACCGGCGTCTGTGGAGCATCGGCGAGGTGGCCCGCGCCACCGGCACGACCATCCGCACGCTGCGCCACTACGACGAGATCGGCCTGCTCGGGGCGAGTGCACGCACCGCCGCCGGACACCGCCGCTACACCGAGCGGGACGTGCGCCGGCTCTACCGGGTGCGGGCACTGCGCGCGCTCGGGCTCCCGCTGGACGAGATCCAGCGCGTCCTCGCGGACAGCGGGGAGGACCTGGGGTCGATGCGCGACCTGCTGACCGCACAGCTGTCCGCTCTGGAGGCGCACGCCGCGCGGATCCGCCAGCTCACCGCGCAGCTCCGCGGGCTCCTCGGGCGAATCGAGGGGACGTCGATGCCCCATCCCGAACAGTTCATGACGACCTTGGAGTTGATGTCCGTGTTCGAGACCCACTTCACCGCCGGGCAGCGGGAGCAACTGGCCGCACGACGGGCCGAGATCGGCCCGGAGGGTGTCGAGGCCGCGAGGACCGAGTGGACCGGGCTCGTGGAGGCGCTGCTGTCGCACGTCGAGGCGGGCACGCCCGCCGACGACCCGGAGGTCAGGACCCTGGTCGGTCGCTGGGACGCCGTGGGGAGCGGCTTCCACGCCGCGGGTGAGGACGGCGAGGCGACCAGGGCCGCCGCGCGGCGGCTGTGGGACGAGCGCGGGGAGGAACTCGCGCGGAACCTGCCGTGGCCCCCGGACCGGATGCGGGCCCTGCTGCGGTACGTGGAGGAGGTTCGCGAGGCCGACTGGGGCGTGTCTGACAAATAGCGCCGTCCGCCCGGAGGGCGGGGCTCGGGGCGGCTGGTGCGTGCTATCGCAAGGCGGAGGATCGGCCTCGTACTGGACGTACGTGGACGACTCCGACAACGCAGCGAGGTGCCCCCACCGCCCGAAGGGCGGGCCCAGCGGCTCCCCCAGCTCCGCTGGGAGGTGCCCCCAGGTGCGGTCCATCCAGGCGATCCGGTGCAGGCCGTGCCGGGTCAGGATCCGGTGCACTGTCGAGGCCGGCATCCCGAGAATCGGCCCGATCCGTGCCGGACCGAACTTACGAGTGGTCCGCAGGTGACAGACCTGGGCCTCCATGGCGGCCGGTGTGCGGTGGGGGACGGTGTGAGGCCTGCTCGTACGGTCGTGCAGGCCGGCGTCGCCCTCGACCCGCCAGCGGCGGACCCACTTGTGAGCCGTGGCGCGCGATATCCCCATCTCAGCCGCGACATGAGCGACCGGTCGGCCCGAGCAGACACGCTCGACCAGCAGCCGCCTGCCATGAACGGTCAGCCGGGCATTACGGTGGGACACGAAGACCTCCGGTGTGGTGCGGTCCTAGACAGCTCCACCACACCGGAGGTCTTCGCCTTGATCAAGCCCGGACCGGTGTCAACAACGCTCGTGATCAATACACCTAGGCTGGAACGTCGGCCGGTTGCGGGAGGGAGACCGATGGACGGGATGTCGCGAGGGCCGGACGGCCCGCTCTCACGCGGTCCGGGCGGGGCGGCCGGAGCGCCGCGGGGACGGCTGCACCGGCCCGGTGATCTCAGCGTCTCCCCGGGACCCGACCGGCACCACTACTGGGCCCTGCTGCCCGCATACGTCCGCGCGCGCATGGCGCACGGGACGGGCACCGTCCTGGAGTGGTGGGCGCACGCGGCGGTCGGCGGCGGGGTCCAGGCCGTGGTGCTCGGCACCGAGGGCCTCGGCGTGGCGGAGCCCGCCGAGGGCCCGGGCCTCTCGGTGCGCACCCTGCGGCTCGACCCGGACTCCTTCGTCACCCGGCCCTTCCGGAGCGGCCCGGCGACCCCCACGGCACGCGCCGCCGGTCTCGGGGCCGCCGCCTCGCTGCTCTCAGGACGGGCGGCGCCCACGCCTTCCCCCGCGGCACCCGACGCCGAGGGCGCCGAACCCGAGCTGACCAGGGAGGCCCGGGACTTCCTCGGCAACCTGCCCCCGGGCGCCCAGCGCTTCCTGCAGCAGCCCTTCCTCGGCGAGGACCGGCACGTCACCACCCGGTGGTACTTCTACGAGCAGCCCGTGGCCGGAGGCCCGCCGGAGATGTCCGTCTGGTGCCACCTGGAGGGCCGGCGCACGGTGACCTTCCTCTCCGCAACCCGCCGGCTGCCGCAGGGCGCCGATCCCGCACAGGCCACCTGGTCGGTCGTGTGCCGCCGTGCGGCGGTGCTTCCCCCGGCGGGCCCCTGAGGCCTCCCGTGCGGAGGCGTTTCCGGATGGCCGCGGTGACGCCGTAGCATCCGCTGGAGAGGGATGAACGCCGGAAGGGACGCGATGGGCCTGGACGAATCCGTGGCAGCCCGTGCCGAGGACGTGGCGCTCACCCGGGCCGCTCAGGCGGGTGACGTCACGGCGCTCGGTCTCCTCCTGGAGCGTCACCGCGCCGGCATGCGCGCCGTCGCCCTGAGCGTCCTGGGCCCGGGGCCCGACGTGGACGACGTGCTGCAGGACGCGGCGCTGACGGCGTTGCGCCGCGTGGGCGACGTCCGTGATCCCGCCGCGGTGGGGCCGTGGCTGCGGATGATCGTCCGCAACAACGCCCGCTCCCTGCTGCGCGGCACGGCCCCCACCAGCCCGGTCGACGACCTCGTCCTGCGCGCGGCGGACTCAGGACCCGAGCGGTGGCTGGAGTCCGCCGCGCTGCGGGACTGGATCTGGGAGGCCATCGAGCAGCTCTCCCCGACGCTGCGGCTGCCGCTGGTACTGCGCCACTTCACCACCGGCGTCAGCTCGTACGAACAGATCGCCTCGGCCTGCGGGCTTCCCGTCGGCACCGTCCGCAGCCGGCTCAGCCAGGCCCGGGCCAAGCTCGCCCAGGCACTCGCCGAGACCGCGGACGGCGCCCACGACGACAGCACCCGGCGCACCAGGGCCAGCAGGACCGAGGCCCACGAGACCCTGGCCGCGGCCGAACGCGGCCACTTCGCCGGCTTCCTGCGGGAACGCTGGTCACCCGAGGTCGGCCTGTTCAGCGGGAGGGAGCGGGTGGGGGGCAGGGGCCTGCTGATCCGCGGCATGGACTCCGACCTGACCGCCGGGGTCCGCCAGCGCCTCGTGCACGCCGTCGCCGGGCGCTCGCTGACCGTCTGGGAGATGGACATCGTCAACCCGCCGGACAACCCGGGGCACTGCCCACCCGCCGTCGCCTGGCTGATGACCCACGACGCCACGGGCCGGGTCGACGGCCTGCGCCTGCACCACCCCCGCCCCGTGCCCGTACCCGGCGCCGCGGCCGCGTGAGCCGGGTACGGGCACGGGGCGGGGGTGGTGCAGGCGCAGGC
>NZ_JARAVO010000049.1:0-44077 GCF_033792805.1 Streptomyces sp. PA03-1a | reverse complement strand
TGACGAAGGTGTATTCTCCGCTGACTGCAGTGTTGTATAAATGACCAGTCCGCCACCGCTACCGGCTTCCACGTTTCGACGTCGGCGTGCTGCACCGTCCCAGCATTCCTACTTCCCGCGACAAGGCCGTGTGTACGACCACCCTGTCCTCCACCGCTACCGGCTCCCCCGTGTCGACGTCGACACGGGGGAGCCGGTAGCGGTGGAGGACAGGGTGCGGGTGGTCATCGCCGAGGATTCGGTGCTGCTGAGGGAGGGACTGACCCGCCTGCTGACCGACCGCGGGCACGAGGTCGTCGCCGGGGTCGGCGACGGCGAGGCCCTGCTGAAGGTGATCGGCGAGCTCGCCGCGGAGGGCGCGGTGCCCGACGTGGTCGTGGCCGACGTGCGGATGCCGCCGACCCACACCGACGAGGGCGTGCGCGCCGCGGTGCGGCTGCGCCGCGACCACCCGCGGCTGGGTGTGCTCGTGCTGTCGCAGTACGTGGAGGAGCGGTACGCCACCGAGCTGCTGGCCGCCAGTTCCCGCGGGGTCGGGTATCTGCTCAAGGACCGGGTAGCCGATGTCCGGGAGTTCGTCGACGCGGTCGTACGGGTGGCCGGCGGCGGTACCGCCCTGGACCCGGAGGTGGTCGCGCAGCTGCTGGGACGCAGCCGCAAGCAGGACGTACTGGCCGGCCTCACCCCGCGGGAGCGCGAGGTGCTGGGGCTGATGGCGGAGGGACGGACGAACTCCGCGATCGCCAAGCAGCTGGTGGTGAGCGACGGCGCGGTGGAGAAGCACGTCAGCAACATCTTCCTCAAACTGGGGCTGGCCCCCAGCGAGGGCGACCACCGGCGTGTCCTGGCCGTGCTCACGTACCTCAATTCCTGATCCTCTGACGTATCGTCAGAGGATCCCGCGGAGGCGTAGAACCGGAGCGGCGCCGGAAGGCGTCCCATATGGAGGAAGCAGGCAGCACGGGCTCCGGGGGGCGGTGACCGTGACCCATCAGGGCACAAAGGGAGCCCAGCGCGGCGTTCACGATGCGGGAAGACCCGGGAAGGCGACCCTTACCCACGTACGATGGCGCGTGGGACACAAGGTCACGGCCCCGGTCGTGAGCCGCCGCCTCGAAGGAGGTCCGATTCAGTGACCAGCCAGGTCAGCAGCCCGACAACCCCCGATCATCCCGTTCTGGGAGAGCAGCGGAAACCGGCCAAGGAGACCAGGAAGCTCGATCGGGTGGTGATCCGTTTCGCCGGGGACTCCGGCGACGGCATGCAGCTCACGGGAGATCGGTTCACCTCGGAAACGGCGTCGTTCGGCAACGATCTGTCCACCCTGCCGAACTTCCCGGCCGAGATCCGGGCTCCGGCAGGCACCCTGCCGGGCGTGTCGAGCTTCCAGCTGCACTTCGCCGACCACGACATCCTCACCCCGGGTGACGCCCCGAACGTCCTGGTCGCGATGAACCCGGCGGCACTGAAGGCGAACATCGGGGACCTGCCGCGCGGCGCGGAGGTCATCGTCAACACGGACGAGTTCACCACCCGCGCGATGGCCAAGGTCGGCTACGCGGCCTCGCCGCTGGAGGACGGCTCGCTGTCGG
Source organism: Streptomyces sp. PA03-1a (assembly GCF_033792805.1). Classification (NCBI taxonomy): domain Bacteria; kingdom Bacillati; phylum Actinomycetota; class Actinomycetes; order Kitasatosporales; family Streptomycetaceae; genus Streptomyces; species Streptomyces sp. PA03-1a. The sequence goes on along the minus strand of NZ_JARAVO010000049.1, from coordinate 42,485 downwards.
CCTACGCGGTGCACCCGGTGCCGCTGACCACCCTGACGGTCGAGGCGCTCAAGGACTTCCCGCTGACCCGCAAGGAGGCCGAGCGCAGCAAGAACATGTTCGCGCTCGGGCTGCTGTCGTGGATGTACCACCGGCCCACCGCGGGCACCGAGGACTTCCTGCGCAAGAAGTTCGCGAAGAAGCCCGAGCTGGCCGAGGCGAACGTCGCGGCCTTCCGCGCGGGCTGGAACTTCGGCGAGACGACCGAGGACTTCGCAGTCAGCTACGAGGTGGCCCCGGCCGAGGCGGCCTTCCCCGCGGGCACCTACCGCAACATCTCGGGGAACCTGGCGCTGTCGTACGGCCTGGTCACCGCGAGCCGCCAGGCGGACCTGCCGCTCTTCCTGGGCTCGTACCCGATCACCCCGGCCTCGGACATCCTGCACGAGCTGAGCAAGCACAAGAACTTCGGCGTGCGCACCTTCCAGGCCGAGGACGAGATCGCCGGCATCGGCGCCGCTCTGGGCGCGGCCTTCGGCGGCTCGCTGGCCGTCACGACCACCTCCGGCCCGGGTGTCGCGCTGAAGTCGGAGACCATCGGCCTCGCGGTCTCGCTCGAGCTGCCGCTGCTGGTCGTCGACATCCAGCGCGGCGGGCCCTCGACGGGCCTGCCGACCAAGACCGAGCAGGCCGACCTGCTGCAGGCGATGTACGGGCGCAACGGTGAGGCGCCGGTCCCGATCGTGGCGCCAAGCACCCCCGGCGACTGCTTCGGCGCGGCGCTGGAGGCGGCCCGCATCGCGCTGACCTACCGCACCCCGGTCCTCCTGCTCTCCGACGGCTACCTGGCCAACGGCTCCGAGCCGTGGCGGGTCCCCGAGCTGGACGAGCTGCCGGACCTGCGGGTCCAGTTCGCGACGACGCCCAACCACGTCGCGGAGGACGGCACCGAGGAGTTCTGGCCGTACCTGCGCGACCCCGAGACCCTGGCGCGCCCCTGGGCGGTGCCGGGCACCCCCGGTCTGGAGCACCGGATCGGCGGCATCGAGAAGCAGGACGGCACGGGGCACATCTCGTACGACCCGGCCAACCACGACCTGATGGTGCGCACCCGGCAGGCCAAGATCGACGGCATCGAGGTGCCCGACGTCGTCGTCGACGACCCGGACGGCCAGGCGCGGACGCTGGTGATCGGCTGGGGCTCGACGTACGGGCCGATCACGGCGGCCGTACGGCGCATCAGGGGCGCAGGGGGCGCGGTCGCGCAGGCCCATCTGCGCCATCTGAACCCCTTCCCGAGGAATCTCGGGGAGGTCCTCGGGCGTTACCAGAAGGTAGTGGTCCCGGAGATGAACCTCGGCCAGCTCGCCCACCTGTTGCGGGCGAAGTACCTGGTCGACGCCCGCTCGCACACCCAGGTCACCGGCCTGCCCTTCAAGGCCGAGCAACTCGCTGCCGCCATCCAGGAGGAGAGCGCAGATGTCTGAGGCGCCTGCCGTCGAACACCGCACGCCGGGGCTGCCGGCGCTGTCCCTGGTCCCCAAGGCCGAAGCCAAACAGTCCATGAAGGACTTCAAGTCGGACCAGGAAGTGCGCTGGTGCCCCGGCTGCGGTGACTACGCGATCCTCGCCGCCGTGCAGGGCTTCATGCCCGAACTGGGCCTGGCCCGGGAAAACATCGTCTTCGTCTCCGGGATCGGCTGCTCCTCCCGCTTCCCGTACTACATGAACACCTACGGGATGCACTCCATCCACGGCCGTGCCCCGGCCATCGCGACCGGGCTCGCCGCCTCGCGGCGCGACCTGTCGGTGTGGGTCGTCACGGGTGACGGCGACGCGCTGTCCATCGGCGGCAACCACCTGATCCACGCGCTGCGGCGCAACGTGAACCTCAAGATCCTGCTCTTCAACAACCGGATCTACGGCCTGACGAAGGGGCAGTACAGCCCGACCTCCGAACTCGGCAAGATCACCAAGTCGACGCCTATGGGCTCGCTGGACGCGCCCTTCAACCCGGTCTCGCTGGCGCTGGGCGCGGAGGCCTCCTTCGTGGCGCGCACCGTCGACTCCGACCGCAAGCACCTGACGGGCGTGCTGCGGGCGGCCGCCGCGCACCCGGGCACGGCCTTCGTGGAGATCTACCAGAACTGCAACATCTTCAACGACAACGCCTTCGAGGTGCTGAAGGACCGGGCCTCCGCCGAGAACGCGGTGATCCGGCTGGAGCACGGGGAGCAGATCCGCTTCGGCGCGGACAACGCCAAGGGGGTCGTACGCGACCGGGCCACCGGCGACCTGAAGGTCGTCGACGTCGACGCCTCGAACGAGGACGAGGTCCTGGTGCACGACGCGCACGCCGCGTCGCCCACGACGGCCTTCGCCCTGTCCAGGCTCGCCGACCCCGACACGCTGCACCACACGCCGATCGGCGTGTTCCGCAGCGCCGAACGGCCGGTCTACGACGTGCTGATGTCCGAGCAGCTGGAGCAGGCCGTCGAGCAGCACGGCAAGGGCGACATCGCCGCACTGCTGGCCGGCAACGACACGTGGACGGTCGTGGGCTGACCCACCGCGTCCTTCACGCCGACCGCACCCACCGCAGCGGCCGTACGGGGCCCGGGCCTGACGATCAGGTCCGGGCCTCGTCGTACGCCCGGCGGGCCGCCATCACCTGCTCCGTGCGGCCCTCGGTCCAGCGGGCCAGGGCCCAGACCTGGTCCGCGGCCTCCTTGCCGAGCGGGGTGAGGGAGTACTCCACGCGCGGCGGGATGACGGGGTGCGCCTCGCGGTGCACGAAGCCGTCGCGCTCCAGGGTCTGCAGGGTCTGGGCGAGCATCTTCTCGCTGACCCCGCCGACCGTGCGGCGCAGCTCGCTGAAGCGCAGGGTGCCGTCGGTCAGTGCGGCGAGTACCAGCACGCCCCAGCGGCTGGTGACGTGTTCGAGGATCACCCGCGAGGGGCAGTTGCGCGCGTTCACGTCCGGGGGCGCCTGCAGCACGGCGGTGAGCTCTTCCCTTACGTCCATACCACTAGCTTACTTTGAAGTGGGTACTTTCTGGAAGTTAGTACTGGCCCTAGGGTTAGTCCCGTCATCACGCACAAGGACACCAGGGACTGGAGTGAACCCGTCATGAGCATCGTCGTCACCGGAGCCACCGGACAGCTGGGCCGGCTGGTCGTGGAGCGGCTGCTGGCCGACCTCCCGGCCGAGCAGGTCGTGGCCGTCGTACGGGACGCGGACAAGGCCGCGGACCTCGCCGCCCGGGGCGTGGAGCTCCGGGTGGCCGACTACGACGCGCCCGCGACCCTCAAGGACGCCTTCCGCGCGGGCGACGTGGTGCTGCTGATCTCGGGCAGCGAGGTCGGGCAGCGCGTCGCGCAGCACACCGCCGTGATCGAGGCCGCCAAGGAGGCGGGGGTCGCCCGGCTCGCGTACACCAGCGTCCTCGGCGGGCCGGCCGCCGACTTCCGGCTCGCCGCCGAGCACCAGGCCACCGAGCAGGCCCTGCTGGACTCCGGGCTGACCTACACGCTGCTGCGCAACGGCTGGTACACCGAGAACTACACCGCGCAGATCGCCGTCCAGCTGGAGCACGGCGTCGCGGGCAGCGCGGGCGAGGGCCGCATCGGCTCCGCCACCCGCGAGGACTACGCGGCGGCCGCGGCCGCCGTGCTGACCGGCGAGGGGCACGAGGACGCGGTGTACGAGCTCAGCGGGGACGAGGCCTGGACGCTGGCCGAGTACGCCGCCGAGCTGGCCCGGCAGTCCGGCCGCCCGGTCGCCTACGCCGACCTGCCCGCCGAGGCCTTCCTGGCGGTCCTGACCGGCGCCGGGCTGCCCGAGGCGGTGGCCGGGATCTACGTCGACGTGGACGTCGCCGGCGTCTCCCGCGGGCTCCTCCAGGGCGGCAGCGGCGACCTCGCCCGGCTGATCGGACGTCCCACCACCCCGCTCGCGGACACGATCGCGGCGGCGCTCAAGGGCTGACCCCGGCCGCCCGCCGGACGGCGGGGCCCCCGCGGCGGATCCCCTCCGGCCGCGGGGGCCCCGCCCCGTGTCCGTCCGGTCCCGGTGCGTTCCCGGTCCGCGGCGAGGGTGTCATGACCGTCATGCGATACGCAGATGACGGGAGAATGCCCCGCACGCTACCTTCGAGCGGTCGGCCAGCGCCCCGGGAGGAACGAGTGAACGAGCAGCGTGCCGGTCTGCTGTACGGATTCGCCGCCTACGGGCTCTGGGGGCTCTTCCCCCTCTACTGGCCGCTCCTCGAACCGTCCGGCGCGGGCGAGATCCTCGCCCACCGCATGGTCTGGTCGCTGGTCGTCGTCTCCCTCGTGCTGCTGGTGATGCGCCGCTGGGCGTGGGTCCCCGAACTCCTGCGCCAGCCGCGGCGGCTGGCGCTGCTGGCCGTGGCGGCGGCCGTCATATCCGTGAACTGGGGCCTGTACATCTGGGGCGTCAACAGCGGCCACGTCGTCGAGACCTCGCTGGGCTACTTCATCAACCCGCTCGTCACCATCGGCCTCGGCGTCCTCGTCCTGCACGAGCGGCTGCGCCCCGCGCAGTGGGCCGCCGTGGGCGTCGGCGCCGCCGCCGTCCTGGTGCTGACCCTGGGCTACGGGCGGCTGCCCTGGATCGCACTGACCCTGGCCTGCTCCTTCGCCACCTACGGCTTCATCAAGAAGAAGGTCGGCATGGGCGGCCTGGAGTCGCTGGCGGCCGAGACGGCCCTCCAGTTCCTGCCGGCGCTCGGCTACCTGGCCTTCCTCGGCACCCGCGGCGACACCACCTTCGCCTCGCACGGGGCCGGCCACGCCGCCCTGCTCGCCGCGTGCGGCGTCGTCACCGCCGTGCCGCTGATCTGCTTCGGCGCGGCGGCCATCCGCATCCCGCTGAGCATGCTGGGGCTGCTGCAGTACCTCGCGCCGGTCTTCCAGTTCGGGCTCGGACTGCTCTGGTTCCACGAGGAGATGCCGGCCGAGCGCTGGGCCGGCTTCGCCCTCGTCTGGCTCGCCCTGGCCCTGCTGACCTGGGACGCGCTGCGGACCGCACGGCGCGGCCGGATCGCGGTGCGCGACGCCGCGGTGGTGCCCGACGAGGCGGCGCCGCGCGGGGCCGTCACCGGCTGAGCGGCGGCGTCCACACGCACGCGCACACGGGCGCACGGACGCACGGGCACACGCACGGGCACTAGCCTTCCGGCGCCTCGTACGCCTCCCTGCGGGAGCGGTGGGCACGGACCTTGTGGCGGTTGCCGCAGTGCTCCATGGCGCACCAGCGACGCCGGCCGGGGCGCGAGGTGTCCACGAAGACCAGTCGGCAGTCGTGGGCGGAGCATTCGCGGACGCGGTCGGCGTGGGGGCCGGAGAAGAGCTCCACCGCGTCCCGTGCGACGGCCGCCAGCACCTGGGTGCCGGTGACCGGGGTACGCCAGGAGCTGCCCCCGTCGGGGGCGAGACGCAGGGTGGGGGGACGCCAGGCGGCGGCCTCGTTCAGGACGACGAGGTCCGGGGCGGGGAGGGGTTCCCCGTGGACGCGGGCGACGGCGATGTGCCAGAGCGCGTCGCGCAGGTAGCGGGCCGCGGCGACGTCCTCCGGGGAGACGGCGAGGCCGCCCGGGTCGGGGCGCAGCCGGGACGCCACCGCCCAGCGGACCAGGTCGGCGGGCTCGTGGAGGACCTCGTGGCGCGCGTAGGCGCCGGGGCCGCCCGTCGGCAGCAACTCAAGGGCGAGCGCGCCCGGATCGAAGCGGTAGGCGACTCCTTCGGATGAATGGAGGACCAGACCGATTGCGGGCTCCGTCATGTAACCAATATAACTGGTTACAGGCTGGCCAAAGGCCGGAGGAGACGCGAACGAGGGGGCACGGCATGGCAGTTCACTGGAAGCTCGTGGTCGACGCGGCGGATCCGCACCGGCAGGCCGCCTTCTGGGCGGAGGCCCTGGAGTACACGCTCGAGGACCACAGCGTGCTGATCGAGAAGCTGCTGGGGTTCGGCGCCGTGACGCAGGACGTCCTGACGGAGGCGGCCGGCCGCAAGGCCTGGCGGGACCTGGCCGCCGTGCGCCACCCCGACGACCCCTACGACGACGAGAAGGGCTCGGGCCTGGGGCGGCGCATCCTCTTCCAGCGGGTGCCCGAGACCAAGACGGTGAAGAACCGGCTGCACATCGACCTCCACCCGGGCACCGGACGGCTGGAGGCGGAAGTGGCCCGGCTGGAAGGGCTCGGCGCGATGGTGCTGCGGCGGATAGCGGAGCCCTCCGGCACCTGGGTCACCATGGCCGACCCGGAGGGGAACGAGTTCGACGTCGAGTAGCCCGCCGGCCCTCTGGGCCTCCGGCACTCGCCTTGACGGCGGGGGCGGCGCGGTGACAACATCTCCATGCGTACGCAACTAATGCATACGCAAGGAGATGACGGGGTGTCGGACTCAGAGCGGTCCTTCCTGTTCCTGGTGGGAAGCAGCCGCGCCGACGGCAACACCGAGGCGTTGGCGCGGCACGCCGCCGAGCAGCTTCCGCCCGTGGTGGACCGGCGCTGGCTGCGGCTGAAGGACCTGCCGCTGCCGCTCTTCGAGGACCTCCGGCACGACGGCGACGGCCGCTATCCCGCACCGTCGGGGCACGCCGCGACGCTCCTGGAGGCCACCTTGGCGGCCACCGACATCGTGGTGGTCTCCCCCCTGTACTGGTACAGCGTCTCGACCAGCACCAAGCTCTACCTGGACCACTGGTCGGGCTGGATGCGGGTGCCGGGGCTGGACTTCCTGGAGCGGATGCGCGGCAAGACCCTGTGGTCGGTGACCGTGCACGGAGGCCAGGACCCGGCGACGGCCGCCCCGCTGGTGGGGACGCTGCGCCACACGGCCGACTACGCCGGGATGCGCTGGGGCGGGGCGCTGCTGGGCTACGGCACCCGGCCGGGCGACGTGCTGAGGGACACGGCGGCCCTGGGCCGGGCCAAGACCTTCTTCAGCTGACCGGCGGCGGTCAGGCCGTGATGTCGCGGGTGGTGAAGCGGGCCCAGGCCGCGGAGCCGAACACGGCCACGTAGAGCGCCTGGAGCTGGAAGTTGCTGCGCATCTCGTCCCAGTAGACGGGGTCGCGGACCAGGTCGGCGAAGCTCAGCCAGTAGTGGGGGAAGAGGTAGGGCTGCACGGCGTGCAGTTGGGGGATGGTGTCGACGATCTGCACGGTGATCAGCAGGCCCACGGTGGTGGCCATGGCGGCGATGCCGCTGTCGGTGAGCGTGGAGATGAACAGGCCCAGCGCGGCGATGCCGGTGAGCGAGGCGGCCACGACCAGGGCGACCAGCAGGGCGCGCCACAGCCCCTCGGAGAAGGGGACCGTCGTGCCCGACAGCAGGGTGACGTCGCCGAGCGGGAAGAGCAAGGCGCCGGTCACCAGTGCCGAGACGGCCACGACGAGGGCGCCGATCAGGCAGAAGGCCAGGACGGAGGCGTATTTGGAGACCAGCAGACGGGTGCGCCCGGCCGGGGCCACCAGCAGATAGCGCAGGGTTCCCGCGTTGGCCTCGCCGGCGACGGCGTCACCGGCCACGACACCGATCGCCATGGGGAGGAAGAAGGGCAGCGTCGCGGCGAGCGAGGCGAAGACCAGGAAGAGACCGTTGTTGGTGATCAGCGCGACGAAGGCCGGGCCGTCACCGCCCCCGCCGCCGGCCGAGCCGCCGTCACCGGTCTCGATCCGCACCGCGATCCCGATGAGCACCGGGACCCCGGCCAGGACGGCCAGCAGCGCCAGGGTGCGCCAGCGGCGCAGCACGGTCACCAGTTCGCTGCGGAACAGCCCGAGCGAGCGGATCGGCCACACCGACCTGGTCAGGGTGTCAGCCTGCGACATCGAATCCCTCTCCGGTCAGCGCGACGAACGCGTCCTCCAGTGACGCCCGTTCGACGCCGAAGCCGCGGACGCGGACCCCGGCGGCGACCAGTGCGGCGTTGAGGTCGGCCAGTTCGGGAAGTGCCGCGGGGTCCTGCGGCAGTTCCCCGGTGACCCGGTCGCCGTCGGCGGCCAGGCCGGTGACCCCCTGCTCCTTCAGCACCCGCACCGCCTCGGCGGGGTCGGGGGTGGTGACCACCAGGCGTCCGGCGGAGGAGAGCGCCTCCACCGGGCCCTGGGTGATCAGCCGGCCGCGGGACATCACGGCGGCGTGGGTGCAGACCTGTTCGATCTCGTCGAGGAGGTGGGAGGAGAGGAAGACCGTGGTGCCGTCCGCCGCCAGCTCGCGGACGAGCGAGCGGATCTCCCGCATGCCCTGCGGGTCCAGGCCGTTGGTGGGCTCGTCCAGCACCAGCAGGTCGCGGGGCCGCAGCAGGGCGGCGGCCAGGCCGAGCCGCTGCTTCATGCCGAGGGAGTAGGCACGCGCCTTCTTGCCCGCGGCGGCGGCCAGGCCGACCCTCTCCAGGGCCGCGTCGACCCGGTCCCCGCGGGTGCGGGGACCGGCGGTCGGATCGGCCGCGTCGAAGCGCAGCAGGTTGTCACGGCCGGAGAGGAAGCCGTACAGGGCGGGGCCCTCGATCAGCGCGCCCACGCGCGGCAGGACGCTGCGCACCGCGCGCGGCATGGGCTCGCCAAGGACCCGCGCCGTGCCGGAGGTCGGGGCGATGAGCCCCATGAGCATGCGGATCGTCGTCGTCTTCCCGGAGCCGTTGGGCCCCAGGAAGCCGAAGACGCTGCCCCGGGGGACGGCCAGGTCGAGGCCGTCGACGGCGAGCTGTCCGCCGCGGTACCTCTTGGTGAGTCCGCTCGTGGAGATCGCGTGCTCACCGGTCTCGGCGGACGGCTCCCCCATCGGCGCTCCTTCGCTCTGTGCCGGTGCCTTGCTCCGTGCCCTACTCGGCGGCCGCGTCGGCGGCCTTGATCAGGGCGCCCTGGGTCACGGTGCCCACGTAGACCTTGCCGCTGTCGGTGATCAGGGCGTTCACCAGGCGGGTGCCGACCACCGTGCCCGTGCCGAACTCGCCCTTGACCTCCTTGCCGAAGGTGCCGAGCAGCCCCTGTCCGCCGAGGCCGGGGGCCTTGGCCCCGCCCTCGGACGGGCCGGCGTTCAGCGCCTCCTGAGGCAGCTTCAGCTCGGCGATCGAGTCCCAGCCCTTGCCGAGGACGCCGAGGCCCTCCAGGCCGTCCAGGCCGTCCAGGCCGTCCAGGCCGCCGAGGTCACCGAACTCCTCGTGCGCCCCGCGGGCGTCCTGCCCGGCCTTCCCGTCCGCCTTCCCGTCCGCCTTCTCGCCGGCCTTCTCCGTCGTCACCTTCGCGCCCTTCGGCGGGGTGAAGTCGAAGACCGAGGCGGCGGGCCGGGAGAAGTCGACCTTGGTGAAGGCGACGTCGACGATGGCCTTGCCGCCGCCCCTCGGGGCGAGGGTGAACTTCAGCGGCACACCGGTGCCGGCGTCCACGCCGATCCTGATCGACCCGACCGTGGAGTCGGTGGCCTTGGGCCTGACCACCAGCTGGTAGGCGTCCCGCCCGGCGATGCGCGCGGTGCCGTCCACCGTGACGGTGGAGCTGTCGTCCGCCGCGTCGAGGATCTTCTTCGCGGCTTCCTGCGGGGTGGCCGGCCAGCCCTCGGGCAGTTCGCGGTCGCCCTTGGCCCGGTCCTCACCCTGTGCCTCCCGCGGGAGACCGGTGAGGTGGTAGGCCTGGTTGCTGCCGCTGTCGTAGGCCCAGACCTCGTCACCGTTGTGGATGAGGCTGTACTCCGCGGCGTTCCGGACGATCGACACCTTCTGCTTCTGCGGGCCGTCGGCCGCGACGCGCAGGGTGTGGGAGCCGGCCAGCAGCTGGGTCAGCTGCTCCTTCGGGTCGGCCGAGGAATCCCCGCGGCCGCCACCGCCACCGCCGAACGGCCCACCGGCGCCCGTGGCGCCGGTCAGCAGGGCCGGCAGGCCGAAGTCCGTGCTGATGCGGACCGAGCCGGAGATCGTCTGGGTGTCCGAGGCCGCGACCTTCGCGATCAGCTCCTCGGCCGTGATCCCGGGCAGATCCGGGCTGCCCGCGTTCGCGAGCGCCGGTACGAGCCCGATGGTCGCCGCGGCGACTCCCGCCGCCGCCACCGGGACCGCGTAACGTATCGCCTTGGTCCGGCGCCGGGGTTCCCGGTCGTCGTCCATGGGCTGGATGGGTGCCATTACGTCCCTACCTCCGTCGTCAACGGCGGGTTCCCGTCATCGTCGCACTCGTCCACCTCGGGCCATTGTCACCCGATCCGCCGTGTGGTGGTGCCTCTTATCCCATCAATCAGGCCGCTCGGGCGCATCGCCCGCCGGGATCAACTCGGCGTACACCTCTGGGATGACGATCCCTGACAACGGTTCAGGGCGGAAGGCACCCCTCGCCCCCGGTGACCGCACGGGCGCCGGGAGGACGGCCGTCCGGGTCACCTCCGGGCCGACCTAGCCCGCGCGGTGCACCACGGCCTCGCAGAGCCCCTCCAGGGCCTGCTTGGCGGCACAGTCGGGGAGCGGCGCCAGCAGCACCCGCGCCTCGTCCGCGTAGCGCACGGTGTCGCGCCGGGCCTGCTCCAGCGCCGGATGGGCACGCATCAGCTCCAGCGCCTCGGCGTGCCGCCGGTCGTCCGTCAGATCGCCGTCCAGCAGTTCGCACAGCCGCAGGTCGTCCGCCGAGGCGAAAGCGTTGGCCTTGGCCACGGCCGAACGCAGGTGCAGCACCGGCAGGGTCGGCACGCCCTCGCGCAGGTCCGTGCCCGGGGTCTTACCGGACTCGTGCGAGTCGCTGGCGATGTCCAGCACGTCGTCGGCGAGCTGGAAGGCCGTGCCGACGCGCTCCCCGTACTGGGTGAGGATGTCGACGACGCTCTCGTCCGCGCCGGACATCATGGCGCCGAAGCGGCACGAGACGGCGATCAGCGAACTCGTCTTGCCGGCGATCACTTCCAGGTAGTGGTCGATCGGGTCGCGTCCGTCGCGCGGGCCGACGGTCTCCAGGATCTGTCCGGTGACCAGCCGCTCGAAGGCCTCGGCCTGGATGCGTACGGCCTCCGGCCCGAGGTCGGCCAGTATGTGCGAGGCCTTGGAGAACAGGAAGTCGCCGGTCAGCACGGCGACCGAGTTGTCCCAGCGGGCGTTGGCGCTCGGCACGCCGCGCCGCACCGCGGCCTCGTCCATGACGTCGTCGTGGTACAGCGTCGCCAGGTGCGTCAGTTCCACCACCACGGCCGACGGCACGATGCCGGGCGCGTGCGGGTCGCCGAACTGGGCAGCCAGCAGCGACAGCAGCGGACGGAACCGTTTCCCGCCCGCGTGCACGAGGTGGCGGGCCGCCTCCGTGATGAACGGCACATCGCTCTTGGTGGCCTCCATGAGGCCTGCCTCGACGGCGGACAGCCCGGCCCGGACGGCGGACTCGAGGTCCTCGTCCATTACGCTCAGCCCGAAGGGCCCGACGACGGTCGTCACCTGGGATTCTCCTGTCGCTGAGATCACTTCTGCGGCTTGCGGCGTGGCGCTGCACTACACCTGGCAGAGTAACCGGTCGCCTCTCGATCACTGCGAGGGCATGGCCCCCGCGGGCCACTACGCCCGGTTTTGCCCGCGTGTACGGCCGGTCCTTTCCGGTGCCGCGCCCGGCCGTGGGGCCTCACCGCCGCCCCGCACACCCCCCGGACGGCACCCGGAGCGGGCTGCGCGAGGAGTCTGCGCCGCTGTTCCGCCTTCCCCGCGAGCCGCCCGCCATGCCGAACGGCGCGGCCCCCGCCAAGTGCGGGGAGCCGCGCCGTGGATGGCCGCACGGGCCGGGCCGTGCGGTGGGGTCAGCGGACGAAGACGCCCGCCTGGTTCGCGAGGTCCAGGAAGTACTGGGGCGCGACACCCAGCACGAGGGTGACCGCCACGCCCAGTGCGATGGCCGTGGACGTCAGCGGCGAGGGCACGGCGACCGTGGGGCCGTCGGCCTTGGGCTCGCTGAAGAACATGAGCACGATGACCCGGATGTAGAAGAACGCCGCGATGGCGGACGAGATCACACCCACGATCACCAGCGGCACCGCCCCGCCCTGCGCGGCGGCGCTGAAGACCGCGAACTTCCCGGCGAAGCCGGACGTCAGCGGGATGCCGGCGAAGGCGAGCAGGAAGACCGCGAAGACCGCGGCCACCAGTGGCGAACGCCGTCCCAGGCCCGCCCAGCGCGACAGGTGTGTGGCCTCCCCGCCGGCGTCGCGCACCAGCGTGACGACGGCGAAGGCGCCCAGCGTCACGAAGGAGTACGCCGCCAGGTAGAAGAGCACCGAGGAGATGCCCTCCGGCGTGGCCGCGATGACACCGGCCAGGATGAAGCCGGCGTGCGCGATCGAGGAGTAGGCGAGCAGGCGCTTCACGTCGGTCTGGGTGACCGCGACGATCGCGCCGACCAGCATCGTGAGGATCGCGACGCCCCACAGCACCGGCCGCCAGTCCCAGCGCAGCTCCGGCAGGACCACGTAGAGCAGTCGCAGCAGCGCGCCGAAGGCGGCGACCTTGGTGGCCGCGGCCATGAAGCCGGTGACCGGGGTCGGAGCACCCTCGTAGACGTCCGGCGTCCACATGTGGAACGGCACGGCGCCCACCTTGAACAGCAGGCCCATGCCGACCAGCGCGGCGCCGATCAGCAGCAGCGCGTCGTTGCCCGCGGAGTCGGCCAGCGCCGGGTTGAGCTTGGCGGTGCCGTCCACGACCGACGCGATGCCGGAGTAGGAGACGGTGCCCGCGTAGCCGTACAGCAGGGCGATGCCGAACAGCAGGAAGGCGGAGGAGAAGGCGCCCAGCAGGAAGTACTTGACCGCCGCCTCCTGCGACATCGCGCGCCGCCGCCGGGCGAGGGCGCAGAGCAGGTAGAGCGGGAGGGAGAAGACCTCCAGGGCCACGAAGAGCGTCAGCAGGTCGTTGGCCGCCGGGAAGATCAGCATGCCGCCGACGGCGAACATCAGCAGCGGGAAGACCTCGGTGGTGGTGAAACCGGCCTTGACGGCGTTCTTCTCCTGGTCGCTGCCCGGCACCGCGGAGCCCTGCGCGGCGAAGGAGTCGACGTGCCGGCCGTGCGCCTTGGGGTCGAGCCGGCGCTCGGCGAAGGTGAACACCCCGACCAGGCCCACCAGCAGGATCGTGCCCTGCAGGAAGAGGGCCGGGCCGTCGACGGCGACCGCGCCCATGGCGGCGATGTGGGCCTTCGTCGTGGCGTAGCCGCCCGCCGCGAGCGCCACGACCGCGGCGAAGGCGGCGGCCATGCCGACGACCGCGAGGCCGACCTGCCCGGTGTAGCGCAGGCGCCGCGGCAGGAACGCCTCGATGAGGATGCCGAGGACGGCCACACCGAAGACGATCAGGACCGGAGCCAGCTGGGCGTACTCGATCTTCGGCGCGTTGATCTTGTCGGCGGCGAGCGGTGCCGCCGTTGTCCACAGGCTGTGGACAGCAACTGTGCTGCTCACTTGGATGCCTCCAGCGCCGGCTTGGGGTCGGTCTTGTGCACGTCGGAGAGCGTCTGCTGCACCGCCGGGTTGACGACGTCGGTCAGCGGCTTCGGGTACACGCCGAGCACGATCAGCAGCGCGATCAGCGGCGCCACGACGGCGAGTTCCCGGACCTTCAGGTCGGGCATCCCCTGCACCTCGGCCTTCACCGGGCCGGTCATCGTCCGCTGGTACAGGACGAGGACGTACAGCGCGGCGAGGACGATGCCGGTGGTGGCGACGATCCCGACGGCCGGGTAGCGGCTGAACGTCCCGACGAGGACGAGGAACTCGCTGACGAAGGGCGCGAGCCCCGGCAGCGACAGGGTGGCCAGACCGCCGATCAGGAAGGTGCCGGCCAGCACCGGGGCCACCTTCTGCACCCCGCCGTAGGACGCGATGAGACGGGAGCCGCGACGGGAGATCAGGAAGCCCGCGACCAGCATCAGCGCGGCGGTGGAGATGCCGTGGTTGACCATGTACAGCGTCGCCCCGCCCTGGCCCTGGGAGGTCATCGCGAAGATGCCCAGGATGATGAAGCCGAAGTGGGAGATCGACGCGTACGCGACCAGCCGCTTGATGTCGCGCTGGCCGACGGCGACCAGGGCGCCGTAGACGATGCTGATCAGCGCCAGCACCAGGATCACCGGCGTCGCCCACTTGCTGGCCTCGGGGAAGAGCTGGAGGCAGAAGCGGAGCATCGCGAAGGTGCCGACCTTGTCGACGACCGCGGTGATGAGCACCGCGACCGGCGCCGTGGCCTCGCCCATGGCGTTGGGCAGCCAGGTGTGCAGCGGGAACAGCGGGGCCTTGACCGCGAACGCGAAGAAGAAGCCGAGGAACAGGGCGCGTTCCGCGGTGGTGGACATGTCGAGCTTGCCGGCCGCCCGGGCCTGCAGGATCTCCTGGAGGGAGAAGGTGCCCTGGCCGAGCTGGTCGGCGGTGACGGCGTAGAGCCCGATGACCGCGGCCAGCATGATGAGCCCGCCGGCCAGGTTGTAGAGCAGGAACTTCACCGCCGCGTAGGAGCGCTGCCGGGCCGCCTCCTCCTCACCGTGCTCGTGGGCACGGTCCCCGAAGCCGCCGATGAGGAAGTACATCGGGATGAGCATGGCCTCGAAGAAGATGTAGAAGAGGAAGACGTCCGTGGCCTCGAAGGAGATGATCACCATCGCCTCGACCAGCAGGATCAGCGCGAAGAAGCCCTGGGTGGGCCGCCAGCGGCGGTTGGGGTTCTTCTCCTCCAGCGGGTCGGCGTCGTGCCAGCCCGCGGCGATGACGAACGGGACGAGCAGCGCGGTCAGCCCGATGAGCGCGACGGCGATGCCGTCCACGCCGAGTTCGTAGCGGACCCCGAAGTCGGCGATCCACGCGTGGGACTCGCCGAGCTGGTACCGGGCCCCGCCCGGGTCGAAGCGGACGAACACGATCGCGGCCAGCACGAGCGTCGCCAGTGAGACGGCCAGCGCCAGCCACTTGGCGGCCTCGCGCCGCGCCGCCGGCACGGCGGCGGTGGCGATCGCGCCGAGCGCCGGCAGGCCGGCGGTCAGGGTGAGCAGGGGGAAGGACATCAGGCAACACCCCTCATCAGCAGCGTCGCGGCGACCAGCACCGCGGTGCCCGCCAGCATCGACACGGCGTAGCTGCGCACATAACCGTTCTGGAGGCGGCGCATCCGGCCGGAGAGGCCGCCGACGGCGGCCGCGGTGCCGTTGACGACGCCGTCCACACCCTTGTGGTCCACGTAGACCAGACCGCGGGTGAGGTACTCGCCGGGCAGCACCAGGGCGACGTGGTTGAAGTCGTCCTGGAGCAGGTCGCGCCGGGCGGCGCGGGTGAGCCAGCTGCCGCGCGGGGCGACGGACGGCACCGGGCGGCGTCCGTACACGGCCCAGGCCAAGGCGACGCCGAGCACCATCACCACCATCGTGGCGCCGGTGACGGCGGCCGCGCCGATCGGCGGGTGACCCTCCTCGTGACCGGTGACCGGCTCCAGCCACTTCACGAAGGCCTCGTTCCAGCTGAACAGGAAGCCCGCGAAGACCGAGCCGAAGGCCAGGACGACCATGGGGATCGTCATCGACTTCGGCGACTCGTGCGGGTGCGGCTCGTGACCGTCCGCGTCGGGCTGCCAGCGCTTCTCGCCGAAGAAGGTCATCAGCATCACGCGGGTCATGTAGAACGCGGTGATCGCCGCGCCCAGCAGGGCCGCGCCGCCGAGGATCCAGCCCTCGGTGCCGCCCTTGGCGAAGGCGGCCTCGATGATCTTGTCCTTGGAGAAGAAGCCGGACAGTCCCGGGAAGCCGATGATCGCCAGGTAGCCGAGGCCGAAGGTGACGAAGGTGACCGGCATGTACTTCCGCAGGGCCCCGTACTTCCGCATGTCCACCTCGTCGTTCATGCCGTGCATGACCGATCCGGCGCCGAGGAAGAGCCCGGCCTTGAAGAAGCCGTGGGTGACCAGGTGCATGATCGCGAAGACGTAGCCGATCGGGCCGAGGCCGGCGGCCATCACCATGTAGCCGATCTGCGACATCGTGGAGCCGGCCAGCGCCTTCTTGATGTCGTCCTTGGCGCAACCGACGATCGCACCGAAGAGCAGCGTGACCGCGCCGACCGTCACCACGGCCACCTGCGCCGTGGGCGCGGCGTTGAAGATCACGCCGGAGCGGGTGATCAGGTAGACGCCGGCGGTCACCATCGTCGCCGCGTGGATCAGGGCCGAGACCGGGGTCGGGCCCTCCATCGCGTCGCCGAGCCAGGACTGCAGCGGGACCTGGGCCGACTTGCCGCAGGCGGCGAGCAGCAGCATCAGGCCGATGCCGGTCAGAACGCCCTCGCCCGCCTTGTCCACCTGGCCGAAGAGCGGCTCGAAGGTGAAGGTGCCGAAGGTGGTGAACAGCAGCATGATCGCGATCGACAGGCCGACGTCACCGACGCGGTTGACGATGAAGGCCTTCTTGGCCGCGGTCGCCGCGCTGGGCTTGTGCTGCCAGAAGCCGATCAGCAGGTACGAGGCCAGGCCCACGCCCTCCCAGCCGACGTACAGGAGCAGGTAGTTGTCGGCGAGGACCAGCAGGAGCATCGCCGCGAGGAAGAGGTTGAGGTAGCCGAAGAAGCGGCGGCGCCGCTCGTCGTGCTCCATATAGCCGATCGAGTAGATGTGGATGAGCGTGCCCACACCGGTGATCAGCAGGGCGAAGGTCATCGACAGCTGGTCGAGCTGGAAGGCCACGTCCGCGTGGAAGCCGCCGACGGAGATCCAGGTGAAGGCGGTCGAGTGCAGCGCGCGGTCCTCGCCGCCGCGGCCCAGCATGTCGAAGAAGAGCACCGCCGCGCCGACGAAGGACGCCCCCGCGAGCGTGGTGCCGATCCAGTGGCCCGTGCGGTCCAGCCTCCGTCCGCCGGTGAGCAGCACGCCGGCGCCCAGCAGCGGCAGGAGGACGAGCCATCCGATCAAGTAGTCCACTTTCGCTACCCCTTAGAGCTTCATCAGGCTGGCGTCGTCGACCGAGGCCGAGTGGCGGGAGCGGAAGATCGTCACGATGATCGCCAGGCCCACGACCACCTCGGCGGCGGCGACGACCATCGTGAAGAAGGCGATGATCTGGCCGTCGAGGTTGCCGTGCATGCGGGAGAAGGTGACGAACGCCAGGTTGGCGGCGTTCAGCATCAGCTCGACGCACATGAAGACGACGATCGCGTTGCGCCGGATCAGCACCCCGGCCGCGCCGATGGTGAACAGCAGCGCCGACAGGTACAGGTAGTTGACCGGATTCACTTCGACGCCTCCTCGGAGCGCTGTTCCAGCTCGGCGACCCTGTCGACCGCCTCCGCGGACACGTCCCGGTACTGGCCGCGGCCGCGCAGCGTCGGGCTGACGCTGAGCTCCGAGACCGTGCCGTCCGGCAGCAGGCCGGGGACGTCGACCGCGTTGTTGCGGGCGTAGACGCCGGGCGCGGGGAGCGGGGTGATCTGCTTGCCCTCGCGCACGCGCCGCTCGGCGAGTTCGCGCTGGGTGGCACGGGCCTCGGTGCGCTCGCGGTGGGTGAGGACCATCGCGCCGATCGCGGCGGTGATGAGCAGCGCGCCGGTGATCTCGAAGGCCCACACGTACTTGGTGAAGATCAGCGAGGCGAGTCCCTCGACGTTGCCGCCGGCGTTGGCCTGGCCGAGCCCCTGGAAGTTCTTGATCGAGGCGTTGGCGATGCCGGCGATCAGCAGCACGCCGAAGCCGATGCCGGCTCCGGCGGCCAGCCAGCGCTGCCCCTTCAGCGTCTCCTTGAGCGAGTCGGCGGCGGTGATGCCGACCAGCATGACGACGAAGAGGAAGAGCATCATGATCGCGCCGGTGTAGACGACGATCTGGACGACGCCGAGGAAGTACGCGCCCTGGGCCAGGTAGAAGACCGCCAGGACGATCATCGTCCCGGCCAGCGACAGTGCGCTGTGCACGGCCTTCTTCATCAGCACGGTCGAGAGCGCGCCGAGCACCGCGACGGTGCCGAGCACCCAGAACTGGACCGCCTCCCCGGTGGAGGTGGTGTACGCGGCCAGCGTCGTCAGCGTGGTCACGTCGTTCATGCCTCGCCTCCCGTCCCGGCCGGAGCGGCGCCGCCCGTCGCGGGGACCTGGGTGCCCGCCGTGCCGTCGCCGTCCCGCTCGCCCTCCACCGTCTCGTCCGGCTTCTCACCCTTGGAGACCGCGACCTGACGCTCGGTCCCGGGGGCCGCGTGCGTCACCGCGCCGCGGTAGTAGTCGCCCTCGTCCATGCCGGGGAAGATCGCGTGGGGGCTGTCGACCATGCCCTCCTCCAGGCCCGCGAGCAGCTGCTCCTTGGTGAAGATCAGCGACTCGCGGCTGCTGTCGGCGAGCTCGTACTCGTTGGTCATGGTCAGCGCGCGCGTCGGGCAGGCCTCGATGCACAGCCCGCACAGGATGCAGCGGGCGTAGTTGATCTGGTAGACGCGGCCGTAGCGCTCACCCGGCGAGTAGCGCTCCTCGTCGGTGTTGTCGGCGCCCTCGACGTAGATCGCGTCCGCCGGGCAGGCCCAGGCGCACAACTCGCAGCCCACGCACTTCTCCAGCCCGTCCGGGTGACGGTTGAGCTGGTGGCGGCCGTGGAACCGCGGCGCGGTCGGCTTCTTCTCCTCGGGGTACTGCTCGGTCAGCCGCTTCTTGAACATGGCCTTGAAGGTCACGCCGAAGCCCGCCACCGGGCCCAGGAACTCAGGCATCGTCGGCCTCCTTGCCTACGAGTTGACGCTCCGCGCGGGACGGCCGCCGCGGGACGGGCGGCAGCTCCTGGCCGGGCAGCGGCGGCACGGGGTACCCGCCCGCCATGGGATCGAACGGCTCCTGCGGCCCGGCCTGTTCGGCCGCCTCCTTCGCCTTCTCGCCGCGGTCGCGGAAGACGTCGAAGACCAGCGAGACCAGGAGCAGCAGGACGATTCCTCCGCCGACGTAGAGCACGATCGACTGGAAGTCGTAGTTCTCGTTGCGCAGTGCCCGGACGGTGGCGACCAGCATCAGCCACACCATCGAGACCGGGATCAGGACCTTCCAGCCCAGCTTCATCAGCTGGTCGTAGCGGACGCGGGGCAGCGTGCCGCGCAGCCAGATGAAGAAGAAGAGCAGCAGCTGCACCTTCACCACGAACCACAGCAGCGGCCACCAGCCGTGGTTGGCGCCCTCCCAGAAGGTGCTGATGGGCCACGGGGCCCGCCAGCCCCCCAGGAAGAGGGTGGTCGCCACCGCCGAGACGGTCACCATGTTCACGTACTCGGCGAGCATGAAGAGCGCGAACTTGATCGACGAGTACTCGGTGTTGAAGCCGCCGACCAGGTCGCCCTCGGACTCGGGCATGTCGAAGGGGGCACGGTTGGTCTCGCCGACCATCGTGCCGATGTAGATGATGAAGGAGACCGGCAGCAGCAGGACGTACCAGCGGTCCTCCTGCTGGGCGACGATCTGCGAGGTCGACATCGAGCCGGAGTAGAGGAAGACCGACGCGAAGGCGACGCCCATCGCGATCTCGTACGAGATCATCTGCGCGCAGGAGCGCAAACCCCCGAGCAGCGGGTACGTCGAGCCGGACGACCAGCCGGCCAGCACGATGCCGTAGATGCCGACGGAGGCGGTGGCCAGGATGTAGAGGACACCGATCGGCAGGTCGGTGAGCTGCATCGGCGTACGGTGACCGAAGATCGAGATCTCGTTGCCCGCCGGGCCGAAGGGGATCACCGCGACCGCCATGAAGGCCGGGATGGCCGCCACGATCGGGGCCAGCACGTAGACGACCTTGTCGGCCTTCTTGACGACGAGGTCTTCCTTGAGCATCAGCTTGATGCCGTCGGCGAGCGACTGGAGCATGCCCCAGGGGCCGTGCCGGTTGGGGCCGATGCGCAGCTGCATCCACGCGACGACCTTGCGCTCCCACACGATGGAGAAGAGCACGGTCACCATCAGGAACGCGAAGCAGAAGACCGCCTTGATGGCGATCAGCCACCACGGGTCCCGCCCGAACATGGACAGGTCCTCGGCGGCGAGGGTCGTCAGTCCCGTCACGGGGTCACCTCCGGTGCGGCAGCGGCGTCCACGGCGGCCGGGGCGATCCGGACGACCTGGCCCGGCAGGGCGCCGGTGTCCGAGACGACTCCCCCGCCGGCCGAGTTGAGGGGCACCCACACGACCCGGTCGGCCATCGCCGTCACCTGCAGCGGCAGCCGGACCGAGCCCAGCGGGCCGGTCACCTCCATCAGCTCGCCCTCGGCGACGCCGATCTCCTGAGCGGTCGTCGCCGAGAGGCGGGCGACCGCCGGGTGGCGGGTGCCGGCGAGGGCCTCGTCACCCTGTTGCAGCAGGCCCCGGTCGAGCAGCAGCCGGTGGCCCGCGAGGACCGCCTCGCCACTGCCGGGCTTCGGCAGCGGCCGGCCGGTCTCCTGCGGCGCCTCGGCGCGCGGGCCCTCGTACGGGGCGAGCCGGGACAGCTCGGCGCGGGCCGAGCGGACGTCGGCGAGGCCCAGGGAGACGTCCATCGCGTCGGCCAGCATGGTCAGCACCCGGGCGTCCGGGTACTGGTGGCGCTGGACCTGCTGGGCCGGCTTGATCGCGGCCTCGAAGAGCCGTACCCGGCCTTCCCAGTTGAGGAAGGTTCCGGCCTTCTCGGCGACCGCGGCGACCGGCAGGACGACGTCGGCGCGGTCGGTGACCTCGCCGGGTCGCTGCTCCAGGCTGACCACGAAGCCCGCCGCGTCCAGGGCCGCGCGGGCCCGGGCCGGGTCGGGCAGGTCGGCCGGCTCGACGCCGCCGACCAGCAGTGCACCGAGCTCGCCGCTCGCCGCCGCCTCCAGGATCCGGCCGGTGTCGCGGCCGTGGCGGGACGGGAGCGTGGTCACGCCCCAGACCCCGGCGACCTCGTCGCGGGCCCGCGGGTCGGTGACCGGACGGCCGCCGGGCAGCAGCCCGGGCAGGGCACCCGCCTCGACGGCACCGCGCTCGCCCGCGCGGCGCGGGATCCACGCCAGCCGCGCGCCGGACGCCTGGGCGAACCGCACGACCGCGGTCAGCGCGCCGGGGACGGCCGCCAGCCGCTCGCCGACCAGGACGACCGCGCCCTCGGCGCGCAGCGCCTCGTGGGCGGTCAGGCCGTTGCCGTCCAGGCCGACGCCACTGGCCAGGGCGTCCAGCCACTCGGTCTCGGTACCGGGCGCGGCGGGCAGCAGGGTGCCGCCCGCCTTCTCCAGCCCGCGCGTGGCGAACGGCGCCAGCGCGAAGGTGCGCTGCTTGTGCTTGCGCCAGGCCTTGCGCAGCCGCAGGAAGACGCCGGGCGCCTCCTCCTCGGCCTCCAGTCCGGCCAGCAGGACGGCGGGGGCCTTCTCCAGCAGGGTGTAGGTGACGCCGTCGCCGGACAGGTCCCGGCCGCGGCCCGCCACGACGGCCGCCAGGAAGTCGGCCTCCTCCGCGGAGTGGGCGCGGGCCCGGAAGTCGACGTCGTTGGTGTCGAGGGCGACGCGGGCGAACTTGGCGTAGGCGTACGCGTCCTCGACGGTGAGCCGGCCACCGGTCAGCACGCCGGTGCGGCCGCGGGCCGCCGCGAGTCCGCGGGCCGCGGCCTCCAGGGCCTCGGGCCAGCTCGCGGGCTCCAGTTCACCGCTGTCGGCGTTGCGGACCAGCGGGGTGGTGAGCCGCTCGGGGCGCTGCGCGTAGCGGAACCCGAAGCGGCCCTTGTCGCAGATCCACTCCTCGTTGACCTCGGGGTCGTCCTGCGCAAGCCGGCGCATGACCTTGCCGCGCCGGTGGTCGGTGCGGGTGGCGCAGCCGCCCGCGCAGTGCTCGCACACGCTCGGCGAGGAGACCAGGTCGAAGGGCCGGGAGCGGAAGCGGTAGGCCGCCGAGGTCAGGGCGCCGACCGGGCAGATCTGGATGGTGTTGCCGGAGAAGTACGACTGGAAGGGGTCGCCCTCACCGATGCCGACCTGCTGCAGCGCGCCGCGCTCCACCAGCTCGATCATCGGGTCGCCGGCGATCTGCTGCGAGAAGCGGGTGCAGCGCGCGCACAGCACGCAGCGCTCGCGGTCCAGCAGCACCTGGGTGGAGATCGGGACCGGCTTCTCGTAGGTCCGCTTGCGGCCCTCGAAGCGGGTGTCGACCTGCCCGGCGGACATCGCCTGGTTCTGCAGCGGGCACTCGCCGCCCTTGTCGCAGACGGGGCAGTCCAGCGGGTGGTTGATGAGCAGCAGCTCCATCACCCCGCGCTGGGCCTTGTCCGCGACGTCGGAGGTGAGCTGGGTCCTGACGACCATCCCGTCGGTGCAGGTGATGGTGCAGGACGCCATCGGCTTGCGCTGGCCCTCGACCTCGACGATGCACTGGCGGCAGGCGCCCGCGGGGTCGAGGAGGGGGTGGTCGCAGAAGCGCGGGATCTCGATGCCGATCAGTTCGGCGGCACGGATCACCAAGGTGCCCTTGGGCACGGAGATCTCGACCCCGTCGATGCTGACGGACACCAGGTCCTCGGGCGGCACCGCCGCCTCACCGGAGGCGGCGTTGGTCGTGACGGTCACGCGTTCACCTCCAGGTGAGACTTGTCGGCCCAGACCGTGGACTTGGACGGGTCGAAGGGGCAGCCGCGGCCCTCCAGGTGCTCCACGTACTCGTCGCGGAAGTACTGGAGGGAGGAGAAGATCGGGCTGGCCGCTCCGTCGCCGAGGGCGCAGAAGGACTTGCCGTTGATGTTGTCGGCGATGTCGGCGAGCTTGTCGAGGTCCGCCAACGTGCCGGCCCCGCTTTCGATGTCCCGCAGCAACTGGACGAGCCAGTAGGTGCCCTCGCGGCAGGGGGTGCACTTGCCGCAGGACTCGTGGGCGTAGAACTCGGTCCAGCGCGTGACGGCCCGCACCACGCAGGTCGTCTCGTCGAAGCACTGCAGCGCCTTGGTGCCGAGCATGGAGCCCGCGGCGCCGACGCCCTCGTAGTCCAGCGGGACGTCGAGGTGCTCGTCGGTGAACATCGGCGTCGAGGAGCCGCCCGGGGTCCAGAACTTCAGCCGGTGGCCGGGCCGCATGCCGCCGCTGAGGTTCAGCAGCTGGCGCAGCGTGACGCCCAGCGGGGCCTCGTACTGGCCGGGGTTGGCGACATGGCCACTGAGCGAGTACAGCGTGAAGCCCGGGGACTTCTCGCTGCCCATCGAGCGGAACCAGTCCTTGCCCTTGAGCAGGATCGACGGCACCGAGGCGATGGACTCGACGTTGTTGACCACCGTCGGGCAGGCGTACAGGCCCTCGACCGCCGGGAAGGGCGGGCGCAGCCGGGGCTGGCCGCGGCGTCCCTCCAGGGAGTCCAGCAGCGCGGTCTCCTCACCGCAGATGTACGCGCCGGCGCCGGCGTGCACGGTCAGCTCCAGGTCGAAGCCGCTGCCGAGGATGTCCTTGCCGAGCAGTCCGGCCTCGTACGCCTCGGCCACCGCGTGGTGCAGCCGCCGCAGCACGGGGACGACCTCGCCGCGCAGGTAGATGAAGGCGTGGTTCGAGCGGATCGCGTGGCAGGCGATCACCATGCCCTCGATGAGCGAGTGCGGGTTGGCGAAGAGCAGCGGGATGTCCTTGCAGGTGCCGGGCTCCGACTCGTCCGCGTTGACGACGAGGTAGTGCGGCTTGCCGTCGCCCTGCGGGATGAACTGCCACTTCATCCCGGTGGGGAAGCCCGCGCCGCCGCGGCCGCGCAGGCCGGACTCCTTGACGAGGGCGATCACGTCGTCCGGGGGCAGGGCCAGCGCCTTGCGCAGGCCCTCGTAGCCCTCGTGACGGCGGTACGTGTCGAGGGTCCAGGACTGCGGATCGTCCCAGAAGGCCGAGAGAACGGGTGCCAGCACCTTCTCCGCCGAGTCGACCATGGTCACCGGTCCTCCTCACCTTCCGTCGGGCGCTCCTGCGTGACCGGTCCCGCCGGGTGCTCCGGGTCGGAGACCGCGGAGTCCAACGGAGCGTCGTGGGAGCTGGGGTGGGCCGGGGGCGTCTCGTCCTGCGGCGGGGCGGAGGTCTGCCGGGGCACGCCGGCCCCGGAGCCCGGCAGCGACTCGCCGCGGGCGAGCCGCAGGCCCGCCAGCGAGGCGGGGCCGGCGCCGCCGCTCGCCTCGACGGCGCCGGGGCGCTCGTCGGGGAACCCGGCGAGGATCCGCGACGTCTCCTTGTACGTGCACAGCGGAGCGCCGCGGGTGGGTTCGACGGTGCGGCCGGCGCGGAGGTCGTCGACGAGCCGCTTGGCCGACGCGGGGTCCTGGTTGTCGAAGAACTCCCAGTTGACCATCACCACGGGGGCGAAGTCACACGCCGCGTTGCACTCGATGTGCTCCAGCGTGATCTTGCCGTCGTCGGTGGTCTCGCCGTTCCCGACGCCGAGGTGCTGCTTGAGCTCGTCGAAGATCGCGTCGCCGCCCATGACCGCGCACAGGGTGTTGGTGCAGACCCCGACCTGGTACTCGCCGGAGGGCCCCCGCCGGTACATCGAGTAGAAGGTGGCCACCGCGGTGACCTCGGCCGTGGTCAGCCCCAGCTGTTCGGCGCAGAAGCGCACCCCGGTGCGGGAGACGTAGCCCTCCTCCGCCTGCACCAGGTGCAGCAGCGGCAGCAGGGCGCTGCGGCTGCCGGGGTAGCGCGCGATGACCTCCGCCGCGTCCGCGTCCAGTTGTTGCCGTACGTCGGCCGGGTAGTCCGGCGCGGGCATCGCGGGGATGCCGAGTGATACCTCAGTCACCGGTCGACGCCTCCCATCACGGGGTCGATGGACGCCACCGCGACGATGACGTCGGCGACCTGGCCGCCCTCGCACATCGCGGCCATGGTCTGCAGGTTGGTGAAGGACGGGTCGCGGAAGTGGACGCGGAAGGGGCGGGTGCCCCCGTCGCTGACCACGTGGACGCCGAGTTCGCCCTTGGACGACTCGACGGCGACGTACGCCTGGCCGGCCGGGACCCGGAAGCCCTCGGTCACCAGCTTGAAGTGGTGGATCAGGGCCTCCATGGAGGTGCCCATGATCTTCTTGATGTGGTCGAGCGAGTTGCCGAGCCCGTCCGGGCCGAGCGCGAGCTGCGCGGGCCAGGCGATCTTCTTGTCGGCGACCATGACCGGGCCGGGCTGCAGCCGGTCCAGGCACTGCTCGACGATGTCCAGCGACTGCCGCATCTCCTCCAGGCGGAGCAGGAACCGCCCGTAGGAGTCGCAGGTGTCGACGGTCGGGACCTCGAACTCGTAGGTCTCGTAACCGCAGTACGGCTGGGACTTGCGCAGGTCGTGCGGCAGGCCCGTGGAGCGCAGGATCGGGCCGGTGGCGCCGAGCGCCATGCAGCCGGCCAGGTCCAGGTAACCCACGTCCTGCATGCGGGCCTTGAAGATCGGGTTGCCGGTGGCGAGCTTGTCGTACTCGGGGAGGTTCTTGCGGAACTTCTTCACGAACTCGCGGACCTGGTCCACGGCGCCGGGCGGCAGGTCCTGGGCGAGGCCGCCGGGGCGGATGTACGCGTGGTTCATCCGCAGGCCGGTGATCAGCTCGAAGACGTCCAGGATCATCTCGCGGTCACGGAACCCGTAGATCATGATCGTGGTGGCGCCGAGCTCCATGCCGCCGGTGGCGATGGCCACCAGGTGCGAGGAGATGCGGTTGAGCTCCATCAGCATCACGCGGATGACCGAGGCGCGGTCCGGGACCGCGTCGGTGATGCCGAGCAGCTTCTCCACCGCCAGGCAGTACGCCGTCTCGTTGAAGAACGGCGTGAGGTAGTCCATGCGCGTCACGAACGTGGACCCCTGGGTCCAGGTCCGGAACTCCATGTTCTTCTCGATGCCGGTGTGGAGGTAGCCGATGCCGCAGCGGGCCTCGGTGACCGTCTCGCCGTCGATCTCGAGGATCAGCCGGAGCACGCCGTGGGTCGACGGGTGCTGCGGGCCCATGTTGACGACGATGCGCTCGTCGTCGGCCTTGCCGACGGTCTCGGACAGCTCGTCCCAGTCGCCGCCGGTGACCGTGAAGACCCGGCCCTCGGTGGTCTCCCGCTCCGATGCCTGCCGGGGTGCGTGGTGAGTGCTCACGAGTACGACCTCCGCTGGTCCGGAGCAGGGATCTGGGCGCCCTTGTACTCGACGGGGATGCCGCCGAGGGGGTAGTCCTTGCGCTGCGGGTGGCCCTGCCAGTCGTCCGGCATCATGATCCGCATCAGCGCGGGGTGGCCGTCGAAGACGATCCCGAAGAAGTCGTAGGTCTCGCGCTCGTGCCAGTCGTTGGTCGGGTAGACCCCGACGAGCGACGGGACGTGCCGGTCCGCGTCGGAGACGCTCACCTCCACCCGGATCAGCCGGTTGTGGGTGATCGAGCGCAGGTGGTACACGGCGTGCAGCTCGCGGCCCTTGTCCTCGGGGAAGTGGACGCCGCTCACGCCCGTGCAGAGCTCGAAGCGCAGCGCGGGGTCGTCGCGCAGGGTCCTGGCCACCAGCGGGAGGTGCTCGCGCGCGACGTGGAAGGTGATCTCGCCGCGGTCCACGACGACCTTCTCGATCGCGTTGTCCGGGACGAGCCCCTGCTCCTCGAGGGCGCCCTCGAGCTCGTCGGCGACGTCGTCGAACCAGCCGCCGTACGGCCGGCTCGCCGCCCCGGGCAGTCGCACGGTGCGCACCAGGCCGCCGTACCCGGAGGTGTCGCCGCCGTTGCGGGCACCGAACATGCCGCGCTGGACGCGGATCGCCTCCCCGTGGTCGCCGCGCTGGCCGGGCAGCCCGGCCGCGTTGACGTCCTTGTCCGGGTTCGGGGTGTCCGGGGAATCCGTCATCGGAGGAGCCCCTTCATCTCAATCGTCGGCAGCGCCTTCAGCGCCGCTTCCTCCGCCTCGCGCGCGGCCTCTTCGCGGTTCACGCCGAGCTTGCTGTGCTGGATCTTCTGGTGGAGCTTGAGAATCGCGTCCATCAGCATTTCGGGACGGGGCGGACATCCAGGGAGATAAATGTCAACAGGCACCACATGGTCAACACCCTGCACAATGGCGTAGTTGTTGAACATCCCGCCGCTCGATGCGCAGACCCCCATCGAGATCACCCACTTGGGATTCGGCATCTGGTCGTAGACCTGGCGCAGGACGGGGGCCATCTTCTGGCTCACCCGGCCGGCCACGATCATCAGGTCCGCCTGGCGCGGGGACCCGCGGAAGACCTCCATGCCGAAACGGGCCAGGTCGTACCGCCCGGCCCCGGTCGTCATCATCTCGATGGCGCAGCACGCGAGGCCGAACGTGGCCGGGAAGACCGAGGCCTTCCGGACCCAGCCGGCCGCCGCCTCGACGGAGGTGAGCAGGAAGCCGCTCGGCAACTTCTCTTCAATACCCATGGCTATTCTCCGCCCCTAGTCCCATTCCAGGCCGCCGCGACGCCAGACGTAGGCGTAGGCGACGAAGACGGTGAGCACGAAGAGGAGCATCTCGACGAGCCCGAAGACCCCGAGGGCGTCGAACGTGACGGCCCAGGGGTAAAGGAAGACGATCTCGATGTCGAAGACGATGAAGAGCATCGCCGTCAGGTAGTACTTGATCGGGAAACGGCCGCCCCCGGCTGGCTGCGGAGTCGGCTCGATGCCGCACTCATACGCCTCCAACTTGGCCCGGTTGTACCGTTTCGGGCCGATGATGGAGGCCATGACCACGGAGAAGATCGCGAAGCCGGCCCCGAGGCCGCCCAGCACGAGGATGGGCGCGTAGGCATTCACGTCCCCGCTCCTTCCAGTCGACGATGACTGATGACGGACCGTGCCCGGACGTGCACCCCGCGCCACCTAGATCGTCTCCATGTGAGGCAGTTCACAAGCCCAGACTGCCCGCATCCTATGCCTCCTGGTCTGTGATCTGCGACACGGGGTTCACTCTGACCTTTGTGATCTCCGACACCAGTCGAACGATCATGAACGGGGATGAGCGGTGATCTTCTCACTCAGTAATCCCAAACGATCACCAGAAGTCACATTTTCCTGCGTTTCCGCTGGTAAACAGGGGTGCCGCACTATCAGGCGCCGACGATCGAAGGCAAATTGGAGCTGGACCGGGGGACGTGATAGCGCCCTGCCCCTCCTGCGGGTGAGCCGCGAAACACCCCGCTGACGGCGGCCGGAGGCACGTGAACGCGCGCACGAGGATATGGAGTTGAATGTCCAGAACGTCCCGAATAAGGAAGATCGAAAAAGGGACAATACCACTGCTCGACAGCCAACTGTGGCGCATCACACTTTTGTTGAACGGAACCGACCGGGCCTGATACCCAAGTCTTCATGTCCCTTCAGACCTCGCATATACGCCGCCGGCGACGCGCCGCGCAGAGCCCCAACTGGGTGCGCCGCGCAGGAGTCGCCGGCGGCGTCATCGGAACGCTCGCCCTGACCGGAATGTCGTCTTCGGCGAACGCCGAGCCCTCGGCCGCCGACCCGGCGACCACGGGGAGCATCCCCGTCATCCCCGCCCTCTCCACCACCGCCACCGCCGCGGAGGCCGCTGACGCCATCGACGAGACCGTCGTCGAGCAGCAGCTGGACGCCGCCCGTGCGGAGGCCCGCACCGAGGCCATGAAGGCCGCCCAGAAGAAGAAGGCCGCCGCCGACGCGCGCGACCGCGCCGCGGCCAAGGCCGCCAAGGCGCGCGAGACCGCGACCGCGTCGCGCTCCGCGGGACGCACCGCGCTGGCCTCCTCCTCCAGCGCGACGGGCAGCGTCGCCTCCGTCATAGGCTTCCTGAAGGCCCAGGTCGGCAAGCCGTACGTCTACGGCGCCACGGGCCCCAGCGCGTACGACTGCTCCGGTCTCACCCAGGCCGCCTTCCGCACCATCGGCGTCGATCTCCCGCGCACCTCGCAGGCGCAGTCGACCTTCGGCACCCAGATCTCCGTGAGCGCGGTCCAGCCGGGCGACCTCGTCTTCTGGGGCGGAGTCGGCTCCGCCTACCACGTGGCCGTCTACATCGGCGGCGGGCAGTACCTGGACGCGGCGAACCCGAGCAAGGGCGTCGTCATCCAGCAGATGTCCAACTACATGCCGACGTCCGCCGTACGCGTGCTCTGATCACGCGCCCCGTCCCCACGGAGGCCGCCGGCCCGCACCGGGCCGGCGGCCTCCTCCGTTCCCGCCCCCGTGCGGTCCTCCGCGCCCCGGACAGGACCCACGCACCTGTGCGCCGGACCACCCGGCGCCCTCCTCCCCCGCCGCCGCGAGGGGGAGCCGCCGCACCGCGCCCGGCGGCGGGCGGCCGCAAACGAAAGTCCGGCCCCGCCGCAAGGAGACGTACCGCACACGGGGCCGGACGACCGGGGAGCCCCGGACGGGGCTCACGGGCCGGAGCCCGGCTCCGCCGTGGCGGCGGACCGGGCTCCGGACGCCGGGTTCATCGACGGTGGCAGTCACGGCCCCCGCTGTGCCAGACCCTGACCCATTGGCCCGGCGTGCGGACCCACTTGACGCGGCCGTGGCTGGACACCCGCACCAGGCGTCCGGGACGGTACTCCAGCTTCCAGGAACCCTGCCCGATCGAGCACTGCCCCTGCCGGTCGCCCCGCCGGTCGTCGTCGCGCCGGCCGTCGCCCCGGCGGTCGTCGTCGCGGCGGTCGTCACCCCGGCGGTCATCGCCCCGGCGGTCATCGCCCCGGCGGTCATCGCCCTGGCGGTCGCCCGGGCGGTGGTCCGTGGGGGCCGCCGAGGCCGGGCCGGCGGCGAGCACGCCCCCTCCGGCGAGCAGGACCGATGCGGCCGCGGCGGCCAGGACCTGGTGTATGCGCGTGCTCATGACTGCACCCTTCTCTTGATCACGGATCCCCGAGCAGTGATCAAAAGTATGAGCACAACGCCTCAAATCCCGCATTTCGGGCGCGAGCTGACTCCGGGGCAGACCCATCTGACATCGATGTCAACGACATCGATGTCAAAGGATCGGCGACCTGCCCGGCCCACGCCCCTTCCCGCCGGCCGGCGTCAACCGGGCCCGGCGACGGCGGAGTTCGCCGGTCCCGCCCGGCGGGCCGCGGCGCCGGCCGGGACGACGGGCGTCCTGACGCGGGGAGTTCGCCCCCGGGGGCGGGCCGGTGCCCGGTCAGCCGAGGCGGGCGTCGAGCGCCTCGAGGTCGTCGACGAACCAGGTGCGGTCGCCGCGGTTGCACTCGCGGACCAGGTCGCGAAAGGCCGTACTGGCCGCGGTGTACGCGGAGACGTCACCCACGATGGCGAGCCGGATGCGGTAGTTGACGAACTTCTGCAGGAGCTCCCCCGCCAGCCCGGTGCGCAGGGCGAAGAACCGCTCGTCGAACCGGCCGACGGGCACGGCCACCACCTCCGCCCGGGAGAAGGCGGATCCGATCACGTCGAGCGCGTCCTGGACGCCGGAGATCCTCGCGCCCTCCTCGCCGCAGACGAGGACGGGCACGCCCCCTCGCTCGGTCACCACGTCAGCCACGGCCCGCCTCCGGGTCCTCGGTGCGCTCCTCCGGGAACATGTCGTTCTCCCCTCCCAGGACGCCGTCGACGGTGCGCAGGACGTCCGCCGTCGCCGCGGCGCCGCCGAGCACCACGACCTTCAGCCGCGAGCGCTCGTCGTCGTACGCCGTCCGGACCCGGGCCAACTCGTGGGGTTCCCGCGCCATCTGGGCACCGGCCACGAGCAGGGTGCTCAGACGGTCCGCTGCGGCCGCCCCGATGCCGTCGACCTCGACGATGGCCGAGACCTCCACCCGGTGCCGGGCGGCTGCGGCCGGCGCACCGGTGAGGGCGTCCAGGTCGGCCCGGGCGACGCGGTACTGCTTGCCGATGCGCACGGCCTTCAGCCGGCCGTCGCGGATGTAGCCGCGGACCGTGCGCACGTGCAGGCCGAGCCGGTCCGCGACCTGCTCGACGGACAACCACTCCCTCTCCATAAGTACGCATCCTACCCTGTGAAGGGAACGATAGGGATGTTTGCCTATCCCCTCTCACGATGTGACGGCAGCAAAAAGCCGCGCCGGCCCGTACAGCACGGGCCGGCGCGGCGAGCGGATGCCGGGGCGTCAGGAGCGCGGCGCCACCTTCGACAGCCCGTTGATCACACGGTCCATCGCGTCGCCACCCGACGGGTCGGTGAGGTTCGCCAGCAGCTTCAGCGTGAAGCGCATCAGCATCGGGTGCGTCAGGCCGCGCTGGGTCGCCAGCTTCATGACCTTCGGGTTGCCGATCAGCTTCACGAAGGCCCGGCCGAGCGTGTAGTAGCCGCCGTAGGTGTCCTTGAGGATCCGCGGGTACGACTGGAGCGCCAGCTCCCGCTGGGCCGCGGTGCCGCGCGCGTGCGCCTGGACGATGACGTCGGCGGCGATCTGGCCGGACTCCATCGCGTAGGCGATGCCCTCGCCGTTGAACGGGTTGACCAGGCCGCCCGCGTCGCCGACCAGCAGCAGGCCCTTGGTGTAGTGCGGCTGGCGGTTGAAGGCCATCGGGAGCGCCGCGCCGCGGATCGGCCCGGTCATGTTCTCCTCGGTGTAGCCCCACTCCTCGGGCATCGAGGCGCACCAGGCCTTCAGCACCTCGCGCCAGTCCAGCTCCTTGAAGGAGGCGGAGGTGTTGAGGACGCCCAGGCCCACGTTGGAGGTGCCGTCGCCCATGCCGAAGATCCAGCCGTAGCCGGGCAGCAGCCGCGGGTCGCCCGGGACGCGCCGGTCCCACAGCTCCAGCCAGGACTCCAGGTAGTCGTCGTCGTGCCGCGGCGAGGTGAAGTACGTGCGGACGGCCACGCCCATCGGGCGGTCCTCACGGCGGTGGAGGCCCATCTGGAGGGAGAGCCGGGTGGAGTTGCCGTCGGCGGCGACCACCAGCGGCGCGTGGAAGGTGACCGGGGTCTTCTCCTCGCCCAGCTTGGCCTCGACGCCCGTGATCCGGCCGGTGCGCTCGTCCCGGATCGGGGCGCCCACGTTGCAGCGCTCGTACAGCCGGGCGCCGGCCTTCTGCGCCTGGCCGGCGAGGAGTTCGTCGAAGTCCTCGCGCTTGCGCACGAGCCCATAGTCCGGGAACGAGGCCAGGTCCGGCCAGTCCAGCTGCAGCCGGACCCCGCCGCCGATGATGCGCAGGCCCTTGTTGCGCAGCCAGCCGGCCTCCTCGGAGATGTCGATGCCCATCGCGACCAGTTGCTTGGTCGCCCGGGGCGTCAGGCCGTCGCCGCACACCTTCTCGCGCGGGAAGGCGGTCTTCTCCAGCAGCAGGACGTCGAGTCCCGCCTTCGCCAGGTAGTAGGCCGTCGTCGAACCGGCGGGCCCGGCACCCACGACGATCACATCGGCGCTGCGTTCCGAAGCGGCGGTCTCGGTCACGGTGCTCCTCGCTGCTCTGGGCCGATGCGGCCTGTCTGCGACCAGCCGGCGGCGGCCGGACCGGACCCGTGCAGTCTATGTGGCCGCTTTCGCGCGCGGGCCGGGCGCCCCCGGCTTGGAGGCCGCGCGGCCTCTCAACGCACCGCGCGGTGCAGTGCCACGATGCCGCCCGACAGGTTGCGCCACGCGACCTTCGACCAGCCGGCCTTCTGCAGTCGCGCGGCGAGGCCGGGCTGGTCGGGCCAGGCCCTGATGGACTCGGCGAGGTAGACGTACGCGTCGGGGTTGCTGCTGACCGCGCGGGCGACCGGCGGCAGCGCCCGCATCAGGTACTCGGTGTAGACCGTGCGGAACGGCGCCCAGGTGGGGTGGCTGAACTCGCAGATGACGACCCGGCCGCCGGGGCGGGTGACCCGCAGCATCTCGCGCAGCGCGGCGTCGGTGTCGTGGACGTTGCGCAGCGCGAAGGAGATGGTGACGGCGTCGAAGACCCCGTCGGCGAACGGCAGCCTGGTCGCGTCGCCCGCGGTGAGCGGGAGGAAGGGGTGGCGGCGCTTGCCCTCCCGCAGCATGCCCAGGGAGAAGTCGCAGGGCACCACGTGGGCGCCCGCCTCGGCGAAGGGCAGGGAGGAGGTGCCCGTGCCGGCGCCCAGGTCCAGCACGCGCTCGCCGGGACGGACGGCGAGGGCCTGTGCGACGACCTTGCGCCAGCGGCGGTCCTGGCCGAGCGACAGCACGTCGTTGGTCAGGTCGTAGTTGGCCGCGACGTCGTCGAACATCGCGGCGACTTCGTGCGGCTGCTTGTCCAGGGAGGCTCGGGTCACGCCCCCCATTGTTCACCCGGTGGCCCCGGGTCCCGCGCAGGGGCCCTGGCTACCGCCACGGGAGGCCGGGCGCGCGGGCCGGTCAGGCCCTGCGGTGCAGGAGCCGGCCGCCGACGACGGTGGCGAGGCAGGCGCCCCGCCCGTCGAAGACGGCGAAGTCCGCCCGGACGCCCGGTTCCAGGGGCGGGGCCTGGCGGGCCGGCAGCAGCCCGCTGCGGTCCAGGGCGGAGCGCAGCGCGGGGTCGGCCGGGGCGGTGGCGACGGCGGTGACCCCGCGCAGCAGCAGTGCGTGCACGCGTTCGCGCGGGGTGGGCGCCTGCGGGAGCCCGCCCTCGTGGGTCAGGCCCGGACGCAGCGCTCCCGGCCAGCTCCGGACACGGGCGCCCGGGTGGGCCGCCCGTAGCGCGTCGAGCGGGCCGACGGCAGCGACGAGGCCGCCGTCCACCAGCAGGGCCGTGCCGTCGGTCCCGGAATGGATCGTCAGCATCGGCGGCGTCAGGAGGTGCTGAGCAGCTTCAGCTCCGGGTGCGCCGTGCCGCCCTCGATGGCGGTCGACGACAGGTGGGAGACCACGTGGTCGTCGACCGGGTCGTTCGCGGGGTCGTCGTGGACGACGAGGTGCTCGTAGGTGGTGGCACGCTGGGCGGGGACCCGGCCGGCGGCGCGGATCAGGTGGATCAGCTCCATGCGGTTGGAGCGGTGCTTGGCGCCGGCCGAGGAGACCACGTTCTCCTCCAGCATCACCGAGCCGAGGTCGTCGGCTCCGTAGTGCAGCGACAGCTGGCCGACCTCCTTGCCGGTGGTGAGCCAGGAGCCCTGGATGTGGGCGACGTTGTCCAGGAAGATCCGCGCGATGGCGATCATCCGCAGGTACTCGAAGAGCGTGGCCTGCGTGCGGCCCTTCAGGTGGTTGTTCTCCGGCTGGTAGGTGTACGGGATGAAGGCGCGGAAGCCGCCCGTACGGTCCTGGACGTCACGGATCATGCGCAGGTGCTCGATGCGCTCGGCGTTGGTCTCGCCGGTGCCCATGAGCATCGTGGAGGTCGACTCGACGCCGAGGTTGTGCGCGGCCTCCATGATCTCCAGCCAGCGCTCGCCGCTCTCCTTCAGCGGGGCGATCGCCTTGCGCGGCCGGGCCGGCAGCAGTTCGGCGCCGGCGCCCGCGAAGGAGTCCAGGCCCGCGGCGTGGATGCGGGTGATGGCCTCCTCCACCGGCACCTTGGAGATGCGGGCCATGTGCTCGACCTCGGAGGCGCCGAGGGAGTGGATGACCAGCTGCGGGAAGGCCTGCTTGATGGCGCTGAAGTGCTTCTCGTAGTACTCGACGCCGTAGTCGGGGTGGTGGCCGCCCTGGAACATGATCTGGGTGCCGCCGAGTTCGACGGTCTCCGCGCAGCGGCGCAGGATGTCGTCGAGGTCGCGCGTCCAGCCCTTGGCGGTGTCCTTGGGCGGGGCGTAGAAGGCGCAGAACTTGCACGCCGTCACGCAGACGTTGGTGTAGTTGATGTTGCGCTCGATGATGTACGTCGCGATGTGCTCGGTGCCGGCGTAGCGGCGGCGGCGTACGGCGTCGGCGGCGGCGCCGAGGGCGTGCAGGGGCGCGGAACGGTAGAGGTCGAGCGCCTCCTCGGGCGTGATGCGGCCGCCGTCGGCCGCACGGTCGAGGACGGACTGCAGGTCGGCGTTCTCGCTCACCGGGGCATCCCTTCCGAGGGTCGTGACGGACTCGCCCAGCCTACGCCAGGGGGTCAGCCGCCCTGCTTCCTGAGGTCCCCTTCCGGCTGACCGGCCAGGGAGTCGCCCGAGCGGTAGTGCAGCGAGCCGTCCGCGTTGAGCGTGAACCGCTCGTCCGCCGAGCCGTCCGAGCAGACCCCGGGATGCGGGTTGGTGCCGCCGCTGGTGTCGAGCACGACGCTCTTGCGCGTGGCCTCGGCGAGCTTCCAGTCGCCGCTGCAGTCGTAGGACTGGCCGAGCAGGTCCAGCACGCTCTTGTCGCGCCCGACGACCGCGCCGACCTTGCCCTCGCGGAGGGTGATCTCCATCGTCCCCGGCACGCCGTGGGCGGTGACGGTGTCGCCCTTCCACGTGCCGACGAAGGCCTTGGGGAGTGCGTCCAGCCGCGGTTCCGAGGACGGGGGCGAGGACGGGGACGTGGCCGAGGACGTGGCCGGGGACGCCGTCGGGGACCCGGAGCCCGCGCTCCGCGAGGGGGTGCGCTCACCGCCCTTGGCCTGGTCCGCGTCGTCGCCGAGCCCCGGCAGCACGAGTGCCAGGGTCACGGCGGCCGCGGCCAGCAGGATCGCCGTCGCGGCCAGCGCGGCGGCGCGGCCGCGCCGCCGGCCCGGGCCGGCGGCGGGCGGGGGCGTGGCGGCGAACGGCGGCGCGTCCTGGGGCTCGGTCAGCGAGGGCGGCGGCCCGAACGACCCGTACGAGGGGTGCGAACCGTACGAGCCGTAACCGCCGCCCGGTCCCCCGGCGGCCGCGGCAGGGGCGCCGCCGACCGGGCCGTTCGTACCCGGGGGCGGGGTCGGTTCGAGGTCGAGCAGCTCGACGGCCTGCCGCCCCAGGCGCTCCGTCAGCGGGGACGGCAGCCAGCCGGCCCGCACCAGCGAGGCGGCGTCGCCGCCGGCCGTCAGCAGTTCGGCGAGCCGGCGGGGCGTCGGGCGCACCGAGGGGTCCTTGGCGAGGCAGGACTCCGCGATCCGGCGCAACTCATCGGGCACGCCGTCGAGTTCGGGCTCCTCGTGGGCGACCTTGTAGAGCAGGACGGCCGCGCTGTCCCCGGTGAAGGGGCCGCGGCCGGTCGCGGCGAAGGCCAGCACCGCGCCGAGGGCGAAGATGTCGGCTGCGGGGCCGGTGGGTCTGCCGGTGACCTGCTCGGGGGCCATGTAGCCGGGCGAGCCGACGACGACCCCCTTGCTGGTCAGCGCGGCCGTGGCGTCCATGGCGCGGGCGATGCCGAAGTCGATCAGCACGGGACCGTCGAGCGAGAGCAGCACGTTGGACGGTTTGATGTCGCGGTGCACCAGCCCCCGTTCGTGCACGGCCTCCAGCGCCTCGGCGAGTCCGGCGCCCAGCGCCCGTACGCCCTGCGGCGCCAGCGGCCCGAAGGTGGCGACCGCCTCGGACAGGGCGGGACCGGCGACGTAGCGGGTGGCCACCCACGGCACCGGCGAGTCGGTGTCGGCGTCGAGCACCGGCGCGCTCCACGCACCGCCGACCCGGCGCGCCGCGTCGACCTCGCGCTGGAACCGGGTGCGGAACTCCAGGTCGTCCGCGAGCTCCGAGCGCACCACCTTCACGGCCACCGTCCGGCCGCCGGGGCTGCGCCCCAGGTAGACCCTGCCCATCCCGCCGGCCCCCAGCCGGCCGAGGAGGCGGTACGGGCCGATCGCCGGGGGGTCGTTCGCTTGCAGGGGCTGCATCTGCGCGCCTCTCGCCGGTGCGGAAGGTCAGTGGAGTTGTACCCGTGGCAGTCGTGGTCACCCCAGCCGGGGCCGTCGCCGATCGTAGTGCGCCCGCGGGCGCCGGGCCCGGGCCGGCGGCGGGCTGCCGCCGGCCGTGCGGATCAGCCCCCGGGGCGCAGCAGTTCGACCCGCGCCTGCGCCGGGAAGCCCACCCGGCGGGCGAACTCGGCGATGCCGGTGAGCTGCTCGGGGCCGAGCGAGAAATCCAGGGTGGTGAAGTAGCGCTGGAGGGTGCCGGCGTCGAAGGCCTCCCAGCGGGCGGCCTGTTCGGCGACCTTCTCCACCTCCTCCATGCTCAGGTCGCGGGAGGCCAGGAAGGCCTGGTGCACCTCGTGCACCACGGCGGGGAGCGCCTCCAGGTAGTCGCGGCGGGCGGCCCAGACGGCGAAGACGAAGGGCAGTCCGGTCCACTCCTTCCACATCAGCCCGAGGTCGTGGACCTCCAGGCCGAGCCGCGGCGCGTCGTGCAGCGAGGCGCGCAGCGCCGCGTCCCCGATCAGGACGGCCGCCTCGGCCTCCTGCATCATCAGCGAGAGGTCGGGCGGGCACGTGTAGTACTCGGGTTCGACCCCGTACTGCTCGGCGAGCAGCAACTGGGCCAGGCGGACCGAGGTGCGGCTGGTGGAGCCGAGGGCGACCCGGGAGCCGTCCAGCGCGCCCAGCGGCACCTGGCTCACGATCACGCAGGACATCACCGGCCCGTCGCAGCCGACGGCGATGTCCGGGAGCGCGATCAGCTCGTCGGCGTTCCGGAGGTACTCCATGAGGGTGATCGGGCCGACGTCCAGGTCGCCGGAGACGAGCTGGGCGCTGAGCTTCTCGGGCGTGTCCTTGGTCAGCTCCAGGTCGAGCAGGGCACCCGTTCGGGCGAGCCCCCAGTAAAGGGGCACGCAGTTCAGGAACTGGATGTGCCCGACGCGGGGCCGGGCCCGGCGCACACCACCGGCGGAGGGATGAGGCGCAGATTTGTCCACATCAGGAGGCTAGACCCCCGCCCCCGGGATCTTGCGGCGGGTACCGTCCTCCCGCGCCGGGCCATCGGATTCCGGCAGCGCGTCCACGCCGCGTTCGCGCGTCCCGCGGCACGGCTGAAAACCGATCTTGTCGCTCTTCCCCGCCGCAGATGCTCCGTGCTACTGTCGTCGCAAGTTGCAGTTTGGTTTCCCTTGCAGTACAGAGCCTGCGGAGCATGTGACCGCGGGCTTTTGTAGTTTTCAGACTTCTTGCAGTGCGCAGGGCAGGTTCTGGAGCAGGGCAACCCTTTGGCCCAAGGAGGGCTTATGGCTACCGGAACCGTCAAGTGGTTCAACGCCGAGAAGGGCTTCGGCTTCATCGCCCAGGACGGCGGCGGCCCCGATGTCTTCGTCCACTACTCGGCGATCAACGCCTCCGGCTTCCGTTCGCTGGAGGAGAACCAGGCGGTGACCTTCGACGTCACGCAGGGTCCGAAGGGCCCGCAGGCCGAGAACGTCTCCCCCGCCTGATCGCGGACTGACACGTAGTACCCAACGAGCAGTACCCAAGGAGCCCCGCACCGTCGTGCGGGGCTCCTGCCTATGCGGGGTCCCGGTCGGGACGCGGCGTAAAGCACCTCGATCTCCTGTGCGAATTCGGGGACGACGACCGCACGGCGCAGTTCCATGGACGCGGTGGGACGGTCCGACCGCTCCGTGAATTCGGCGCGGAGCACGGCGTAACGGCGCAGGAACTCGGCGCGGTGAACGGTGGAATGCGTAGCGTCCACGGCCGGCTGGAGGCCGGCCGGCAGTTCGACGTCGGAGACCAGGGCGCCCGGGCGGGCTCCGGCCCTGCGGCGCATCCGCTCTCGGTGCCCCAGTCGGGGCCGTCATGGCTGTTACTTCCGGTAACCTTACGTGCAGGTAAATCCACCTCCGCGTCAGGGGAAGGCCGAGGGCCGATCACCGGTCGCGTTCCGCGGGCACGGGCACCGGTCGTCCGCCGGGCGCCTGACCCGCCGTCCGTCCGCCCCCGACCGCCGACCGACCGCCCACCGACCCGCGCGGGAACCCACGATGCCCCTGCTCCTCACCCTCGCCCGAGGCGTACTGACCGGCCTCGGCAAGCACCCGGCCGCCGACGCGCCGCTGCCCGCCGGTCACGTGACCGCGCCGGGCGTCCGGGTGGACCCCCGGCGGCTCGCCGCGTACGCCGAGGTGTGCGGCTTCCCCCCTGCGGAACGGCTCCCGCTGACCTACCCGCACGTCCTCGGCTTCCCGCTCGCCGCCCGGCTGATGGCCCGGCGGAGCTTCCCGCTGCCGTTGCTCGGCCTCGTGCACACGTGGATCGAGATCGTCCAGCGGCGCCCGCTGCTGCCCGGCGACCGCCCCGACATCACCGTGCACGCCGAGGAGTTGCGCGCCCACCGGCGGGGCGTGGAGGTCGTGCTCGTCACCGGGGCGTCCGTCGGCGGGGAGGTCGTCTGGCGCGACCGCAGCGGCTACCTCGCACGGACCCGCGCGGGCGGTACGGGAGGCGGGGCCCCGGGCGGCGGCACCACGGCCGCCGAGGGGGCGGAACTGCCGGCCGTGGCGCAGTGGCACCTCCCTGCCGGCCTCGGGCGCCGGCACGCCGCCGTGTCGGGCGACTGGAACCCGATCCACGTCCATCCGCTGACCGCGCGGCCGCTCGGCTTCCCCCGCGCCATCGCCCACGGGATGTGGACGGTCGCGCGCTGCGCCGCCGAGGCCGTGCCCGAGGACGCCGAAACGGTCACCCTGCGGGCCGAGTTCAAGGCCCCCGTCCTGCTGCCCGCCACCGTCACCTACGCGGCTTCGGCCCCGGACCCCTCCCGTCCGGGCAAGGGAAGGACCTTCGCCGTCCGCTCCGGGGACCGGATCCATCTCACCGGGACCGTCGGACCCTAGGGTCCGGGCGAGCGCGGGCGCGGGTGAGCGGGGCGGCAGCTTCGCGCGGGGCGTCCACCTCGGCCGCGAAGGGCTCGCCGGTGGTGCGCGCCTGACAATAGGGGACGGCCCAGCGGCTCGGTGGCCGGCGGTGTGCGTCCCGGCCCCCGGGTGTGTCAGCCGCGCTGCGCCGCCGCGCGTGAGGCGTCGTCCGCCTCGTCCTCCTGGGAGGCGCTGGCGGCGAGGTTGGCCTTCGTGCGCTCCACGCGCGCGGCGACCTGCACGGAGGCCTCCTCGCGCACCCCGCGCAGCACGACGAAGCTGAGCGGCGCGCTGATCACCAGCGCGAGCAGCATCACCCACAGCAGGTTGGAGTCGCCGAGCCCGGCGGGCAACACGTGGACGTAGACCAGGCCCCAGATGGCCAGGAAGCAGGCCGCGAACAGGCCGAGACGCATCAGGGAGTAGCGCAGCATGGGGCTCGGCTTCCAGCTCACGGTCGTAGCCACTTCCTTCGTTTCCCTCGTTCCGGCCTGCGGGAGGTACCGGACGTACCCGTATCAGTGAAGCACGGGCCCGGAAGGGTCAGGTCAGCGGGAGCCACATCGTGATGTCGTCACGGTCGTCACCTACGGCGACACGTATCGCCGCGGGGACACGCCCGACCTCCTTGTAGCCGGCCGAGGCGTAGAAGCGCTCCAGACCCATGCCGCCGCGGCAGGTGAGCTTCAGCCCCTCCAGTCCGAGGTCGCGGGCGGACCGCTCCGCCGCCTGCAGCAACTCCGCGCCGTTCCCGCGGCCCTGCAGGGACGGGTCGACCATCACGGTGTACAGCCAGGCCCAGTGCCTCATCAGGCGGTGGGTGTTGAAGGTGAGGAAGGCCGAGGCGGCCAGCCGGTCGCCGTCGAAACCGGCGATCATGCGCGCCCTGCCCCCGGACAGTGCCGCGTAGTGCCGTTCCGCCTCGAGGGCCACGTCGGCCCGGGACACGGGCGCGACGAAGCCGACGGCGCCGCCCGCGTTGGAGACGTCGGTCCACAGGGAGACGAGCTGTTCCCGCAGTTCGGGGGTGAGTTCGGGGTCGAGGGTGAAGCGCAGTGCCATGGCGCACACCCTAGGCATCGGGGCTGACACCGATCGACGGGCGTCCGGCCGCCGGACGACATCGGGGTGAAGGGGAGCCCTCGAAGCCCCCGCGTGCGTTCCGGGGGCCGGGAAATGTGCGCTGGGCGTGCGCCGTCGCGCGACGGCGCACGCCTGGGCTCACAGGCGCATCGGCTGCGGCGACTCGCGGCGCGCCGCGTCGGGACCCGGGTACTCACGGATGATCTCGTAGCGGGTGTTGCGCTCCACCGGACGGAAGCCGGCGTCCTGGATGAGCTCCAGCAGGTCGTCACGGGTGAGCTTGTTGGGCGTGCCGTAGTTGTCGGCGTCGTGCGTGATCTTGTACTCGACGACCGAGCCGTCCATGTCGTCCGCGCCGTGCTGCAGCGCGAGCTGGGCGGTCTGCACACCGTGCATGACCCAGAACACCTTCACGTGCGGCACGTTGTCGAACAGCAGCCGGGAGACCGCGAAGGTCTTCAGCGCCTCGGCGCCGCTGGCCATCGTGGTGCGCGCCTGGAGGGTGTTGCGGACCTTGCCGTCCTTCAGGTCCACGAAGTCGTGCTGGTAGCGCAGCGGGATGAAGACCTGGAAGCCGCCGGTCTCGTCCTGCAGCTCGCGCAGCCGCAGCACGTGGTCCACCCGGTGCCGGGGCTCCTCGATGTGCCCGTACAGCATGGTGCACGGGGTCTTGAGGCCCTTCTCGTGCGCCAGCCGGTGGATGCGCGACCAGTCCTCCCAGTGGGTGCGGTGGTCGACGATGTGCTGCCGCACCTCCCAGTCGAAGATCTCGGCGCCGCCGCCGGTCAGCGACTCCAGGCCCGCCTCGATGAGCTCGTCCAGGATCTCGCTCGCGCTCATCCCGGAGATCGTCTCGAAGTGGTGGATCTCGGTGGCGGTGAAGGCCTTCAGGGAGACGTCCGGCAGCGCCTCCTTGAGCGCCTTCAGCGAGCGCGGGTAGTAGCGCCACGGCAGCGTCGGGTGGAGGCCGTTGACGATGTGGAGCTCGGTGAGGTTCTCGCCCTCCATCTCCTTCGCCAGCCGGACGGCCTCCTCGATGCGCATCGTGTAGGCGTCCTTCTCCCCCGGCTTGCGCTGGAAGGAGCAGTACGCGCAGGAGGCGGTGCAGACGTTGGTCATGTTGAGGTGACGGTTGACGTTGAAGTGGACGACGTCACCGTTCTTCCGCGTCCGCACGTGGTGGGCGAGGCCGCCCAGCCAGGCCAGATCGTCGGACTCGTAGAGGGCGATGCCGTCCTCGCGGGTCAGCCGCTCACCCGCGTAGACCTTCTCCTCCAGCTCGCGCTTGAGCCCCGCGTCCATCGCCCGCCTCGCCTTCACCATCCGTAGTCGACCGTCCGACCTTACGCCTAGATGCTCTCGGGAAGTTCCCCGACCCGGTTCTCCCACTTCGTGGAGAGCACGATGGTGGTGCGGGTCCGGGCGACGCCCTTGGTGCCGGACAGCCGGCGGATGGTGTGCTCCAGGCCGTCCACGTCGGGGACGCGCACCTTGAGCATGTACGAGTCGTCGCCGGCGATGAACCAGCAGTCCTCGATCTCGTCCAGGTCGCGCAGCCGGGTTGCCACGTCCTCGTGGTCGGCGGCGTCGCTGAGCTGCAGGCCCACCAGCGCGGTGACCCCGAGGCCCAGTGCCGCGGGGCGGATCGTGGCGCGGTAGCCGGTGATGACACCGGCCTGCTCCAGCCGGTTGATCCGGTCGGTGACGCTCGGTCCGGACAGGCCCACCAGCCGGCCCAGCTCGGCGTACGAGGCCCGGCCGTTCTCACGGAGGGCCTGGATGAGCTGCCTGTCCACCGCGTCCATCAGACTGGACCCCTTCATTCGTGCCGCGACTGCGCTGTCAGGACAAGAATCTAAGGCATGAACGGGGATGTGCCCTGCGCATCAATCCGCAGCAGCCCCGTCGACCCCGGCCC